>CAZCGB010000008.1:0-16220 GCA_964498045.1 uncultured Isosphaeraceae bacterium | reverse complement strand
CCTACGCGGTGGAAGCGATTGCCCGGCGTGCTCTCACCCAGGCAGATGAAATCACTGCTCGACGCGCCGCTGACGATGGCGAAGAACATCGACGAGGGCAGCGCGAACGCCGACCTCTGGATTCGCGATCGCGCGATGCTGGAACTGATGTACGCCGCGGGCTTGCGCGCCTCGGAGGTCGGGGCGTTGCGCCTCAATGAGTACAACCCGACACTCGGCGTCGTCCTTGTCAACGGCAAGGGCAACAAGCAGCGTCTCGTGCCCATCGGCAAGCCGTCGATGCAGTGGGCGGATCGCTATCTCAAAGAGGTGCGTGAACCGCTGATGAGCCGCTTCATGGACGGCCGGGACCAGCATCGGCTGCTCTTATCCAACAACGGCCGGCCGCTGGAGCGGATTGCGGTCTGGCAGATCGTTCGCCGCTGCGCGAATGCGGCCGGCCTGCATGAGGTGCACCCGCACATGCTGAGGCATTCATTCGCGACGCACTTGCTCGCGGGCGGAGCTGACCTGCGCGTCGTGCAGGAACTGCTCGGACATGCCGACATCGCCACGACGCAGATTTACACGCATGTGGATCGAAGCCGACTGCGTGATGTGGTCAAGAAGCATCATCCAAGGGGGTGAGGTTGAAACGAAAAAACGTCGAAACGTCAAAACGAACAAATTCTGAAACACTGGCGGCAGAGTTTGTTCGTTTTGACGTTTCGACGTTTTTTCGTTTCCGCCTACTTCGGTTCGCGGTGCGCCAGCAACCGCAGGCTGTTCGCCACGACCAGCAGCGTACTGCCCTCGTGGCCGACGACGCCCACCGGCAGAGGAATCCTGCCAAGGATCGTGAAGAACAGCAACGTGGCGATGACGGCGATCGCGAACATCAGGTTCGCGATCATGATGCGCTTCACCCGCCGTGCGAGACCGAATGCCCATGGCACGCGATTGAGGTCGTCGTGCAGCAGAACCACGTCGGCGGTTTCCAGCGCCGCATCCGCGCCGATGCCGCCCATGGCGAGTCCGACATCAGCGACAGCCAGCGCGGGGGCGTCATTCACGCCATCACCAACCACGGCCAGGCCGCCGGCGAATCCCGGTTCCTGCGGCGACGCGCGGAGCTTGCGAATCTCCTCGACCTTGTCCTCAGGAAGCAGTTCTGCGTGAACGTTTTCAATGCCAAGTTCGGCCGCGACACGCTCGGCAATGGCTTGTGTGTCGCCGGTGAGCATCGTCACGCTCCGCACGCCCACATCGCGCAGGTCTTCGGCCAGCCGATCTGCGCCTTCGCGCGGCGTGTCGGCGAGGCTGAGCACCAGCGCCTCGCCATCATGGGCGACAACGATCGCCTTGCCGCCGCTTTCAGCAATGTGATTCACCATGCCCTGCGTGTGACGCCGGAAGCACACGGCGATCAGCGGCTCACAGAATCCAAAATTGCCGATGCGCACCGGCTTGCCCGCAAAAACGCCTTCAATACCCTCGCCTGGCACATTGGTCAGCGATGCGAGGTCCGCCGGCCGAAGATGATGCGCCTTCGCCAGTCGGATGATGGCGGCGGCGATCGGATGCGTTGACCGTTGCTCAGCCGCGAACGCCACGCTCAACAGGCTCTCGACGTTGCTCCCGGCGATCGGCTCGACATGCGTGACTTCGATCTGGCCCTTGGTCAGGGTGCCGGTCTTGTCCACCGCCACGCGCGTGATGCCCGCCAGTCGCTCCAATGCGTCGCCGCCTTTGATCAGCACGCCTGCGCGGGCGGCCCGGCTCAGGCCGCACAACGTCGCAGTGGGCGTGGCGATGACCAGCGCGCATGGACTCGCCACCACGAGCAGCGTGATCGCGCGATAGCCCGCGGCGGTCCATTCCAGTGAGCCCACGAAGTGAAACAGCACGAATGCCAGCAATGAGCCCAGCAGGACCGTGACGGCATATGGCGTGGACAGTCGATCGATCAGCCGCTGCATTGGCTGCCGCGTTTCCTGGGCTTCAATCACCAATTTCAGGATGCGGCTGATGCTTGATTCCGTGACCGGTCGAAGGACCTTGACCTCGATTGCCCCTTGCTGATTGATTGTGCCGGCGAACACTTGATCGCCCGGCTCGACGGTGCGCGGAAACGACTCGCCGGTGAGCGAAGACTGGTCCACGCTTGAGCGGCCATCGATGACATGGCCGTCGGCTGGAATGGTCTCGCCGGGCCTCACGAGCACCGTGTCATCGATCACAAGCCGTTCAGGTTCGATTTCGACCCATTCGCCGCGGCCATCTCGCCGCAGCGCGCTCTTGGGCATGAGTTTGTGCAGGCGGCTGACGGCGTCCTTGGTCTTGGCGAGCGCGCGATTCTCCAATGCGCCGGCCAGGGTAAACATGAACAGCAGCAGCGCGCCTTCCTCGGGATGGCCGATCGCCGCGGCCAGCGCCGCGCCGACGATCATCAGCACATCGATGTCCGGGCGAAAGTGCCGGATCGATTCCCATGCGGCGCGTACGCCGTGAATTGACCCCAGCCCAAGGCTGACCCAGACCAGCCCGTGGCCGACCCTGTGAATCGCTGGCGCAACGGACTCATCAACAACGCGCCACAACAGGTAGCCAAGGATGAGCGTCAAACCGGCGGCAATGGCGACGTGCAGCTCGCTGGAGTCGCTGAAAAGCCAGCGCAAAGAGAATCTTCGCGGAGGGGTGCCGGCGATCGAAGCGGTCCGCGCGCCGAGTTCGTTCGATGCAGCGGGATGCATGGCGTGGGAACCGGACATGTGGGTTGCCCGAAGCGTAGGACAGCGCGCCCAGAAGGAAAGTTGAGAATGCGTCGCATCTGCAGGCCTGATCGATCGGCTGCGATCGTCGCTATCATCCCGAGCATGCGCTCATACCTCGATCTCATGCGCGATGTGCTGGACAACGGCGCGGCGAAATCCGACCGCACCGGAACTGGCACGCGCAGCGTGTTCGGCAGGCAGCTGCGGTTCGACCTGAGCAAGGGGTTCCCGCTGGTCACAACCAAAAAGGTGCATCTGCGCTCGATCATCCACGAGTTGCTCTGGTTCCTTCGCGGCGAGACCAATGTGCGCTGGCTGCACGAGCATGGCGTGACCATCTGGGATGAATGGGCGGACGAGAACGGGGACCTGGGGCCCGTGTACGGCCAGCAATGGCGCTCGTGGCCTGCGGCGGACGGCGGCACCATCGATCAGATCAGCGAGGTCGTCGAGCAGATCAAGTCGAATCCGGATTCGCGACGGTTGATCGTCAGTGCGTGGAACGTCGCAGACATCTCGCGCATGGCTCTTGCGCCCTGCCACTGCCTTTTTCAGTTCAACGTGGCCGAAGGGCGGCTGTCGTGCCAGTTGTACCAGCGTTCAGCCGACATTTTCCTCGGCGTGCCGTTCAACATCGCCAGTTACGCGCTGCTCACGATGATGACAGCCCAGGTCTGTGACCTGCAGCCGGGCGAGTTCATTCACACCTTCGGCGATGCGCATCTGTACTCCAACCACATTGAGCAGGCCCGCGAGCAGTTGAGCAGATCGCCCCGCCCGCTGCCGACGATGCGCATCAATCCGAAGGTGAAGTCCATCTTTGCGTTCACCTTCAGCGACTTTGAGCTGGTGAACTACCAGCCGCATCCGCACATTTCGGCTCCGGTGGCGGTGTGATGCCGGAATCCTGATCGCGGGTTTTCCGAATGCCGCCACGTTTCTCCGCTGCGCTTCCCAGAGAGTTGATCACGGTGGCATCCTCAATCCAGAAATCGAATTCCAAGGTCACGCTGATTGCCGCGATGTCGCGCAACCGCGTCATTGGCCGCGGCAACGCGCTGCCCTGGCGAATGCCTGCGGACATGCAGCGATTCAAGCGGCGCACGATGGGCGGCGCAGTGATCATGGGCCGCAGGACTTGGGACACGATGAACGGCAAGCCGCTTCCTGAAAGGACGAACATCGTCGTCACACGCGATGCGGGTTTCACCGCGGCCGGCGTCATCGTGACGCACGACATCGATGAGGCGATTCGAGCGGCCCGCGAAGCGCATCCGGATGCGGCGGAAATCTTCATTGTCGGCGGCGCGGAGATCTACCGACTGGCGTTACCGCTGGCCGATCGCATCGATCTGACGGTGATTGAAACCAACATCGCCGATGGCGATGCGCACTTCCCCGAGTTCGAACAAGACGCCCAGTGGCGGCTTCAGCGGGAGGAATCGCATCCGGCCGATGAGCGGAACGCGTTCGCCTATGCGTTTCGCACGTACGAACGAAAGCGGTAACCCACCAACTGCGCGGGCGGCTACTCGCGCTTGATCGCGGTGACGGTCTCCGTGCGGATGGCGACTAGTCCGATGAGCGGCTGATCCTCAGCCGTCTGAATCTCCGCCAGCCGCACCGGCTCAGCCGGGTACGAGCGGAAGAATCCGCCCGCGTAGAAGCGGCGGCCGTATTGATCGACGAAGTTCCACAGCGACACGCGGATGGTCGCGCCAGCGGACAAGCTCGGCACTTCATGCACGTACCGCTGATTGATCCACAGGCTGAAATGCTCGTACGACTCGGGCGTGGCGTTGACGATCTCAAGCTCCGTGCCGCGGCGAAAACACTGGACATCCACGACGCTCGTGTTGTGCTGCGCGTACGGATACGGCCGCGTCGCCAGTTCCGGCATGTTGATCTTCGGTCCGCAACAGCTCAGCAGAACCGCGCAGGAAACCAATGTGACGGCGCTGAGCGGGCGATGCCATTGGCGCCGATTGCGCGGAATGAGTGAACGCACGTGGACTTGCACGGCGGGCAAAATAGCACAAACGCGAGTGATGCGCCATGCGCAAGGCGTCGTCGACGCCGCTCGATGATCGGCGGCGACTTATTCCTATCATTTCCGCCTTGTCTGTTGACCTCACGCCATCCGATGTGCCGCCCAAGATCACTTCCCGGTCGATCGCCGAGATCGCGCGCACGCATTGCATGGACGAGCGGATCGCCAGGATGGTCCCCGGCTTTGACGCCCCGTTCTTCCAGGCAGGGCTCGCGGGATACTCCGACGGCGCGATGCGCCTGGTGGCGCGCCGACACGGCTGTCCGTACTGCATCACTGAAGCGTTGCTCGATCGAACGCTGCTTGCCGGAGGCAAAGGCCGGCGCAAGGAAGACCCCGACCTGCTGGAACGCGAAGGACGCAAGCCGTCAGCGGCCAGCGATCAGCGTTCAGCCGACCGCGACGAAGAAGTCTTTCCCGACTTGGGCGATGTGCAGGACAATCGCGTCATCGACTCGGCGACGATGAATGATCATCCCATCGCCGGGCAGATCATGGGCTGCACGCCGCACGAGATGGCCGACGGCGCTGCTGTGCTGGTGCGCATGAACTACGACGTGATCGACGTCAACCTCGCCTGCCCGGTGAAGAAGATGCGCAAGAGCAATCGCGGCGGACATTGCCTCACCGCGCCGGATCAGTCGCTGGCGATTCTGCGCGCGGTGCGCGAGCGCGTGCCCGCGAACATCCCCTGCACGGTGAAGCTCCGCCGCGCGTACGACGACACGCCTGCGATGGCGGCGAACTTCGAGCGCATCTTCAACGCCGCGTATGACATGGGCTATGCGTGGGCGACGGTGCATTGCCGGACCGTGGTGCAGAAGTACCTCGGGCCCGGACGCTGGGAGTTCCTCACCGATCTCGTGCGGCGCAATCCCGACAAGATCATCTTCGGCTCGGGCGACGTCTGGCACGTCAACGACATCTTCGCCATGCTGGAACTGACCGGCGTGCAGGCGGTGGCGGTGGCGCGCGGGTGCATCGGCAATCCATGGATCTTCCGGCAGGCCCGGCAACTGATGCGCGGCGACGAGCCCGCTCCGCCGGCGCTACTGGAGCAGCGATCGGCCTTGCTCGAACACATCCAGCTCTCGCTCGCGCTGCACGGCGAGCACAAGGCTTCGCGCATGATGCGCAAGTTCGGCATCAAATTCAGCGCGCATCATCCCATCAACGCCGGCGAGGACGTCAGACGCCAATTCATCGAAGCCCGCACCATCCCCGAATGGTTGCGCGTCATCGACCGCTGGTATCCCGCGGATGAGCCGGCGCTGACATAGCCTTGGGGTTGTCTGGGGTCGGGGCCGTTCCGCGATTGGCGATGAAGTCACGACTTGGACGATGAAAGTCGTCGGTTCCGCATGAACGCCACGCCCATCCATCGATCTCGCCGCACCGTCATCGCCGACGTCCACGGGCTCGGCCGCTGCTTCCTGCTGCTGGGGCTGCTCATGCTGCTGCTGCTGATCGGGCCGCTGTTCCCGCACGGCCCCGGCGACGAGCCGCCGCTGCCCCTGCGCATTCTTGACGCGCTGGTGCTAGTGGCCTCGGTCGTCGCGCTCAGCACGAAGCGATGGACCCTGATCGTGGCGATCATCCTCGCGGTGCCCGCGCTGGTCACGCATTTCGGTTCCACGCACGTGCGCAACGGCGACGACTGGCTGGAGAACCTGCGCATCCCCAGCGGCATCCTGTTCAACCTTTTCGCGTGCGGGCTGATCATGACGTATGCCGTGCGCAGCGGGTTGCATGTGCGGCACCGCCTCGCGGGCGCAGCGTGCGCGTACCTGCTGCTGGGCTTCACCTTCGCCAGCGGCTTCGCGCTCATCGATACGCTCAACGGCCCGGCTTTGGCCTGCTTCGGCCAGCCTGCCGTGCCTCTGGCGTGGAACGACATCCAGTATTTCAGCTTCTGCACGTTGACGACGGTGGGATACGGCGACTTCACGCCGCTGACCGCCGCGGCCCGCACGCTGGCGACGCTGGAGACCATCAGCGGCGTGCTGTTCGTCGCGGTGTTCATCAGCGCATTGGTGGGTGAAGCCGCCGCCACACGCACTGCGCCACCGTCATCCTGAACGTGATTTGCCGCGATCGGCGATGCGCGGCATCATGGCCCGCATGCACACCGAATTCATCGATTATTCGCACGACGGCGAAGCCTGCGAAGGATTCATCGCCTACGACGCGACGATCAAAGGCAAGCGCCCTGCGATCGTCGTCTGCCATGCCTGGGCCGGTCAGGACGATTTCGCCCGCGAGAAGGCGGTCAAGCTCGCCGAACTCGGCTACCTCGGCTTTGCGCTCGACATGTACGGCAAAGGGAAACGCGGGCGCACCAACGACGAGAATTCGAGACTGATGGGGCCGTTCGTGAATGACCGCGCCTTGCTCGATCGCCGCGCCAACGTCGCCGTCGCTGAGATCAGGAAGCACATGATGGTCGATGCGGATCGGATCGGCGCGATCGGCTTCTGCTTCGGCGGGATGTGCGCGCTGGATCTGGCGCGAAGCGGGGCCGCGGGCCTGCAAGGCGTGTGTGCGTTCCACGCGCTGCTGGGCGGCCCGCCGCAGCGTCGCGCGAAGAAGATCGCTGCGAAGGTGCTCGCGCTGCATGGGTATGACGATCCCATGGCGACGCCGGAGAACATGGTCGCCTTCTGCAAGGAGATGACCGAAGCTGGTGCCGACTGGCAAATGCACGCCTTCGGCCACTGCGTGCATGCGTTCACCAATCCCGTCGCCGCCGACAAGGCGCATGGCCTGCATTACAACGCCGACGCCGATCGTCGATCGTGGATCCTGATGAAGAACTTTTTCGAAGAGATCTTCGGCTGAGCACCGCAAAAGCCCGGGAACTCCTGTCCCCGAGACTGGATTTGGAGTCAACTTCGTGCGAGTCCTCAGGACGGGAGTCCTTGGGCTTTGTGTCGTAGACTCACGGCACGTTGTGCCAGGCGCGGCCGTCGCGGGCCAGCAGGTCGTCCGCAGACTTCGGTCCCCAGGAACCAGGCGCATAGTTGGCGTGAATGTGCTTGCGCAGCGATTCGGATTGCTCGCCGATGAACGGCATCACTGCGCCCCATGCGTTCTCCACCTCAAGGCGATGCTTGTACAGCGTCTGGTCGCCGCGCATGGCGTCGATGATCAGCGGCCCATACGCCTCCACAGGTTCGCCGCCGAAGCGTTCGACGTAGTCGAAATCCATCTCAACCGACTCTAGTTTCATCCCCTGGCCTGGCACCTTGCCTTCGAAGCGCAGTCGCACGCCTTCCTTGGGGGCGATTTCCATGACGATCTGGTTCGCTGGCCGCCGGGCGTTGCCGTTGCCTGTGAACAGGTTGGCGGGCGGCTGCTTGAACTGAATCACGATCTCGGTCTTCTTTGCCGCCATGCGCTTGCCGCTGCGCACGTAGAACGGCGTGCCGGCCCAGCGCCAGTTGTCGAAATGGAACTGCATCGCCGCGTAAGTTTCCGTGCGCGAGCCTTTCTTGACCTTCGGATTCTCGTGATACGCGTGTTCCTTCGTGTCGCCTGCATACTGGCCGAGGGCGGCGACTTCGCAGATGCGATCGTGCGGCGTCGGCTTGATCGCCTCGATGATCTTGATCTTCTCGTGCCGAATGTTGCTGGCGTCAATGCTCGTCGGCGGCTCCATTGCCACCAGCGCCAGCACCTGCAGCAGGTGGCTCTGGATCATGTCGCGGATCGCGCCGGCTTCATCGTAGAAATCGGCGCGGCCGCCCACGCCCACCGTCTCCACCGCCGAAATCTGCACGTGATCGATGTACTGACCGTTCCACAGCGGCTCGAAAATGGAGTTGGCAAAGCGGAACGCCAGCAGGTTCTGCACCAGTTCCTTGCCCAGGTAATGGTCGATGCGGTAGATCGACTCCTCCTCGAATGCGCGGCCGAGCGCACGGTTCAGCGACGCCGCGGATTCCGCATCGTGGCCGAACGGCTTTTCGATGATGATCCGCTGCCACGGCATCACCGACTGATCAAGACTGCACCAGCGCCGGCCTTCGGTCACCATTCCCGACTGCTCGATGCAGCCGATGATGGGCTCGTACAGCTTCGGCGCGACGGAGAGATAGAACAGCACGTTGCAGGGAATCCTGAACTGCTTCGACAATCCTTCGATGCGCGCCGAAAGGGCGGGGTACGTCGCGTTCTGGCCGCCGTCACCGGCGAAGTAGTGGATGCGTTTGCTGAACTCGCGCCACTTGGCGTCGTCGAAACCCTTGGCGTGCTGCTTCGCCCACGGCGCGAGCTTCTCGCGCCACTGATCGTCGGTCATCTCGGTGCGCGCGATGCCCAGGATGCACGAGCCCTCGGGCAGCAGCTTCGCCTGCGCCATCTCATACAGGGCGGGAATCAGTTTGCGTGAGGTGAGGTCGCCCGAGGCGCCGAAGATGACGATCACGCAGGGGTCGGGTTTCATGGCGGGCATATGCGGGTGCATGATGACGCGACGGAGAGGACTGTCAACCGAATGGCCGCGGCACGGCGGCTTGCCGGGTGAGGCTCCACGATTGCGCTGGGAAACCCACTCGGACGTGTCTCGATGCCTTCTTCCCGGCCAATGTTGTTGCCGATCGACCGTCGCGCGTAAAGTTCTCGGCCGCTTGCAACAAGTGCAGCCGATTGTTCGTCTAAGTTCTGAGGGTTTCGATCGTCTATGGTGCAGGAAGCCGCCCATGCCCGACTCGCCCGGCGAACTCGATCTGCTTCGTGCGTATCTGCGTGATCGCGATGTCACCTGCCCGGTGTGTAGGCACAATCTGCGCGGGGCGGCGGGATTCGCCTGCCCCGAATGCGGCGCCCGGCTGAACCTGCAGGTCGTCTCGATGGACATGTCGCACACATGGTGGATGCTGTGCACGCTGGCGTTCGCGCTGCCGCTCGGGCTCTTCGGCGCGCTGGCCGCGGCTGGCACGTGGGGAGTCGCGCACGGTTGGCTCAACACCCATGACAAGATCCTCTTCGGCGGCTGCTGGGCGTTGGCGATCCTCGCCACGATCAACCTGTTGCTGCTGATGCGGCGTCGAACGCAGTTCGTGCAGCGCCCGCGCAGCCGCCAGCGCGTGCGCACGCTTGCCGCGTGGATCATCATGCTTACGCTTGGCGCAGGATTGCTCTACGCCATCAACGCCGAACCATACGCCTGGCCTTGGACGATGCTGGATCAGGAGCCGCTGCCATGAACATCTCGCTCAATCAGGTCCGCATCGCCTCGCCCTGCACCGCGCCATGGGATGAGATGGTCGGCGACGATCGCTCGCGCCTGTGCGGTCATTGCCATCTGAACGTGTACAACATCGTGGCGATGTCGCAGAGCGAGGCCGAGCGGCTGATCACCGAGAAGGAAGGCCGGCTGTGCCTGCGGCTGCATCAGCGGGCCGATGGAACCGTCATCACGCGCGACTGCCCGATCGGGTTGGCGGCCATTCGCCGCAGGAGCGTCTGGCTTCTGGGCAAGGTCGCTGCGGGAATCGCGATCACGCTCAGCGGATTGGCCTGGGCGACGGACTTCGCCAATCCCTACCGCGAACGCATCGCGCTGGATGGCGCGGCTCCGATTTCGACGCTGGCGCGATGGATGCGTGAGCCGCCTGCCCAACAGATCATGATCACAGGGGGTGTCATGATGATGCCTCCGCCGCCCGCGCCGCAGGCGTCGCCAGTCCAGTCGCCATCAGGTTCGAATTGAGAAGGGTGAGGTCATGACGAGCATCAGCCTGCAGCAACTCCGCATCGCATCACCCTGCACCGCATCGTGGGAGGATATGGCTGGCGATGACCGGTCGCGCTTCTGCGAGCAATGCAAGCTCAACGTCTACGACTTCAGTGAGATGACGCAGGGCGAGATCGAGCAGCTCATTCTGCACAAGGAAGGCCGCGTGTGTGCGCGGCTGTTTCAGCGAAGCGATGGAACCGTGCTGGTGCGCGATTGCCCGATCGGTTTCGCGGCCGTCCGCCGGCGCGCGGTGTGGCTGGCGGCGAAGATCGCGGCGCTGATCACGATCGCTTTCGGCGGCTTCGCGTGGGCGGTGGATTTCGCCAATCCCCATCGCGATCGCACGACGCTGAGTTCCGGCGTGCCGTTCGCGACGCTGTCGCGATGGTTGCGCGAACCTGTGCCGCAAGGGCAGTTTTTCTTGGGTGACCTCGCGCCCATGCCGTACCCGGCGCTGCCGCCGGCCATCGCGAACCCGCGATCTGGCGATTGACAGCCGCGCCATTGCCACATGCTGAGATCACGCGGGCACTGCGCTGAGCAATCGTTGCGTGTATTCGTGCTGCGGAGACCCGATGACCTGATCGCGCTCGCCCTGTTCGACGACTCGCCCATCCTTCATCACCGCCAGCCGGTCGCACATGTGGTCGATGACGGCCATATCGTGGCTGATCAGCAGGTACGACAAACCGAAGTCCCGTTGCAAATCCTTGAGCAGATTCAGGATCTGCGACTGCACCGACACATCCAGCGCGGAAGTCGGCTCGTCGCACACGATGAGTTTGGGTTTGAGTGCGAGAGCCCGTGCGATGCCGATGCGCTGCCGCTGACCGCCGGAGAATTCATGCGGGAAACGCGCCGCGGCATCCGAGGGCAGGCCGCAGCGTTCGACCAGTGTCGCGACCTCGCGTGACTGCGCGTCGCCGCGCAGATGGGGGGGATGCACCAGCAGCGGTTCGCCGACGATCTCGCCGACGCGCAAGCGCGGGTTGAGCGAACCTGCAGGGTCCTGAAAGACCATCTGCATCTGCCTTCGCAGCACGCGCAGTTGCGAGCGCGATGCGGCAAGCATGTCGACGCCGTCAAAGGTGATGACGCCGGACGTGACGGGAATCAGACGAAGAACGGCACGTCCGACGGTGCTCTTGCCCGACCCCGATTCGCCGACAATGGCAAACGTCTCGCCCGCACGAATGTCAAACGTGACGCCATCGACAGCCTTCACCACATGGCGTCGAAACGAGAAGTGCACGCGCAGATCGCGAACCGAAAGCAGTGGGGCGTCGTTCATGCGCTTGCAGTGTACGATCGCCGCCGCGCCTTCGCCGCCGCTGCGGTTGGATCAAGGTGTTTCGACCGAGAGCGTCACGTTGATCATCTCGCCATCGGGTTTGAAGATCGTCGCCAGCACGCCGCGCGAGCGCGAAAGGTCATGTTCGGCAAGCGCGCTGATGAACTCTTCGACATCGGCCACAGGCTGATCCATGATGGCGGTGACGATCGAGCCCGGCGGCACGCGAGCAGCAAGGCGCGAGTTTGGCGACAACTCCCTGAGCAGCACGCCGGCGTGGTACTGCGCGCCAGCCGCACGCGCGCTGTCTTTCGTCGCGGTCGTCATCTTCTGAATGCCCAGGGGAATGATCGCGTCGCGGCTCTGCTGCCGCGGATCGAGCAGGCCCTGCGCCTGCAGCACATCCAGCCTCTGCAGTGGCACATCCACTTCAAGTGATCGGCCTGACTGCGTCTCGTCATCGAACCGCCAGATGCTCAGTTTCGCAGTGTCGCCCGGCCTCATTGAGGAGATGATCGACCGCAACTGCTGGCCGGAGGCGACTTCGCGTCCATTCACCGCGGTGACGACGTCGAGCACCTGCACGCCGGCGACCTCGGCTGGCCCGCCGCGATACACATCGCCCATCATGACGCCGCTGCCCAGGAACTGCAGCCGCTGCGCCAGGTTGCTGTCGAGGTCCTGCACATTGACGCCGATGTAGCTCTTTTCGACGAAGCCGCGCTCGATGATCTGATTCACCGCGGGGATGATCATGTCGATGGGGATCGCCAGGCCGATGCCCGCGAACTGGCCTTCTTCGAGCGACGGAGAGCCGCGCGAGCGGCCGGTGGCGATCGCGGTGTTCATGCCGATCACCTTGCCGCGATAGTCGGTGAGCGGCCCGCCCGAGTTGCCGGGGTTGATGGCGGCGTCCACCTGGATGAAGTTCTCGTATCCCGCGCGGCGGCCTGCGTCGTCGCGGATCACGCCCACGCTCCGCCCCTTGCCGCTCACCACGCCCGAGGACATGCTGAAGCGGAAGTCGAACGGCGAGCCAAAGGCAAAGACCATGTCGCCTTGGTTCACCACTTCGGACACATCGGCGAGTGATGCCGGGTGAAGTCGGTCCGGCGCGATGCGGATGACCGCGATGTCCGTCGTGGGGTCGGTGCCGACCAGTGTCGCCTCCCGCAGTTCGCCGTTGTGCAACTGCACCTCGATGCGCTGGGCGTTGGCGACGACGTGGTTGTTGGTGACGATGTGCCCGAGGTTGTCGAAGACCCAGCCTGAGCCGCTCGAGAGCCCCAGGCGGCCGTTGCCCAGCGCATCACGCTCGAGATAGGTCGCGCCGACATGCACGACCGATGGCTCAACCATGGTGGCGATGTCGCGCGTCGCTTGGTTGATCTGCGCCAGCACGTCGGTGTGCTCAAGCCGGTCGCTCGCCTGGATGATGCGCGTGCGGGTCTGCTCGTAGGTGAGCTGACGAATGGCGACCGGCCCGGCGAAAAGCACGAGGGCCGCGGTGCAAAGGACGACAAGGCTGGGGCCGTAGCCGCTGAACCTGCGCATGAGGTGTGGATCAAAGTGGCCGGGAGCGTGTGGCGGGGCGATCCGGAGGAGAGGTGGCCATGCGCATCGGGTCTGGCCGCACACGGCATGCCAAAGAGTATTCGGTTTGACGCACGAGGGGTTGCAGAGTGCGCGGAATCCGATCGGGTTTCGTCAGGATAACCGTGCGGGGAGGTCTGGGAAATGTGGAAAACGCGGGATCACCCTTTGGCGCAACGACGGGGCCCGGCCACGCTTGCGGCTTCGCGCGGATTCGCCGCCCCTCAATCCCACCGTTTCAAACGATTTCAGCGCGGCTTGGCTTTGAGCGTGTCGCGGATGTCCATCAGCAGCTGCTGGTCAAGCGTCGGCGGAGTCGGGACCGCCTCCTTCTCTTTCTCGAAGCGCTTCTTCGCCGTGTTGAGCGCCTTGATCATGATGAAGATAGCCAGTGCGACGATCAGGAAATTGATCACTTGGTTGATGAACATGCCGTACTTCATCACGACCGCTTCCTTGCCGTCGGCCGCGCCCTTGAGGACGATCGCCTTGTCGGAGAAATCCACGCCGCCCATGATCACGCCTAGCGGCGGCATGAGCACGTCCTTCACCAGCGAGGAGACGATTCCGCCGAACGCCGCCCCGATGATGATTCCCACCGCCATGTCGATGACGTTGCCGCGCATCGCAAACTCTTTGAATTCCTTGATGATGCCCATGGTCGGGTGCTCCTGATGGTCGGGGGTCGGGTTGATTGGTCGCCAGCGCGCGGAATGTACCGCGCGGCGGGGCGATCCGCACCCATAACGCATCGCGCCCGACCGCGACCAATGGTCGCGGCTTTACACATTCATGCGTTGAACTTGCGGCGTTCCTCGGGCGACATCGCATACGGATGCTCGCCCAGGTCGCCCGCACGCACCTTGCGCACCCAGCGCTGGGCCGCCTCGGTCAGGGTCTGGCCCAGCGGCATGACAGGCTGAGCGAACGGCGGCTGCCACGGCGTGAGGCCCAGCACATCCTGCAGCACCACGATCTGCCCGTGGCATGCAGGCCCGCCGCCGCAGCCGATCAGCGGGATCGATGTCGATTCGACGATGCGCTGCGAGACTTCATTCGGACACGCCTCGATCAGCAGCATCACCGCGCCGGCCTTCTCCATCGCCACGGCGTCGGCAAGCATGAGTTTGGCTTCGTCGGCGCTGCGCCCGACCGAGCCGTAGCCGCCACGCATCTTCGCCTGCTGCGGCCGCGCGCCGATGTGCGCCACGATGGGAATCCCCGCCCGCGACATCTTCTCCACCAAAGGCGTGAAGGACCGATCGACCTCCAGTTTCACCGCGTCCGCCATCCCGTCAGTCAGAAACCGCCCGGCGTTGCGCACACCTTCGGCTTCGTCAGCCTGGTAACTCATGAACGGCATGTCGCCGATCACAAAGCAGTTCGGCGCGCCGCGCTTCACCGCAGCGGTGAGCGTGAGCAGGAAATCCAACGGCGCGTGAATCGTCCCCGGCAGGCCGAGGATCATTTCCGCGGCGGTGTCACCCGTCAGCAGCACTGGCACACCTGCCTGCTGCAGCCAGCGCGCGGTGGTGAAGTCGTAGCACGTCAGGCACGCGAACTTCTCGCCCGCCTGCGCCATCTTCGCGACGCTGCGAAGCGTCACGGGCTTGGTGATCGGCTCGACCAAAACATCGCCTCGCGCGAGGGTGGACATGCCACAAGTGTATCGCGGCGAAGCAGGCGGCATGCGAACGGCGTACGACCGGTTGCAGCGTGTCGCATTTGCCTGCGACCGCGACATGCGCGACGGTCAATTCCGGCGCGACGTTCCGATAGACTTCGCAGACGATGTGGACTGTGCTCATCATCCTCGGCGTCGCGCTCCTGCTCGCCGCCATCTGGCTCTTCAACCGCATGATCTCGCTGAAGGTCCGCGCCGCCGAGGCGTGGTCCGACATTGAGGTGCAGCTCAAGCGCCGGGCTGACCTGGTTCCGCCGCTGGTGGAGACGGTGCGCGGCTACGCGGCGCATGAGCGCGGCACGCTCGAGCGCGTGGTCGCCTCGCGAAGCCAGGCCGGCGCGGCCGCCACGCCGAGCGAGCGCGGCGTGGCCGAGAGCGAGATGGGCCGGAACATCACGCGGATCATCGCGCTCGCCGAGGCGTATCCGAACCTCAAGGCCGATGCCATGTTCCGCTCGCTGCACGCCAACCTGGTGGAGGTGGAGGACCACATCCAGTCGGCCCGCCGCTACTACAACGCCGTGGTGCGCGATTACAACACGATGCTGCGGCAGTTCCCCCAGTCGATCGTCGCGGCCATCGGCGGCATGCGGCCGCGCGAGTTTTTCGAACTCGACGACGCGGCACAGGCGGCCGCGCCGGTCGTGAACGTCAAGGAATCATGATCATGCTCAGCCGCAGGTTCATGTCGCGGTTCGCGTCCATCGCCGTCTGGTTGTTTGCCATGCTGGCGTTGGCCCGCGGCGCGTCTGCCGGCGGAGGACTGGACTGGGACATCACCTCGTTCCACACGCGCATCATCGTGAACGAGGATGGTTCGCTCGACATCACCGAGCGCATCGTCGCCGACTTCACGCGCGATGCGCATCACGGCATCTTCCGCGACATTCCCTATTCGTATCGCCGCAACGGCACGTCGTTTCGGCTGCGATTGAACGTGCTGAGCGTCACCGACGACGCGGGCCAGCCGTTCAAGTATCTGAAGTCGAAAGAGGACGGCAAGGCGCACCTGCGCATCGGCGACGCCAACCGGACGCTGCGCGAGCCCGTTGCCTACAACATCCACTACGTCGTCAAACGCGGCCTGCAGCGCTTCGACACGCACGATG
>CAZCGB010000007.1:0-16758 GCA_964498045.1 uncultured Isosphaeraceae bacterium | reverse complement strand
TCCGCGAGCGTGTTCAGCAGCAATCACGAATGGCAGATGGATGTGCTCGTCGCGGCGCTGTTTGCGATCATCTACTTCATGCCGCGGATCGTCGCATCGATCAACCCTTCATGGATCTGAAGCCGCCGCAGTTGTCGCGCGCTGATCTCGAGCGTGGAAACGTCGAAGTCGTGCGCCGCGGCGGCTGGAAGGCGGGACTGTGGATCGCGCATGACGGCGAGCGCTCGCTGCTGGTGAAGGATCTTCGTCACAGCAACCCGATCTACAAATGGATGATCGGCAAGTGGTCGCTCATGCACGAGGCGGCGATGTATGGCTATGTCAGAGACTGCCCGTTTGTCCCCGGATTCGCGGGCTGGATTGATCGTGACGCATTTGCGACTGTGCGCATCAGCGCAACGAACCTGGGCGGGTTCCGCAAGCCGCAACTTACGCCGGAGTTTTACGATCGCCTTCAGGAATGCGTGGACGCGATGCACGCGGTGGGCGTGGTGCACTGGGACTTGCGCTCGCGCCGGAACATCCTGGTCACCGCTGACGGTCAGCCGATGCTCGTGGACTTCGCCAATGCGCTGTACATCGGCCGTTCGTGGCTTTCGCGGCGCATCCTCGTGCCGCTGGCGGCGATGATCGACAACTCCGCCGTGCTGAAGTTTCGCAGTCGCGATTTCCCCGAGACGCTCTCGCAATCGCAGCGGGCGCGCATGCGAATGCACAAGCTCGCGCGCGTGTTCTGGCCTTGGGCGATGCTCTGGCGCGCGATGGGAATCAATCGCGGACTGAAGAAGCAGGGAGCTGAGAATCGCGCAACGCGGCTGAATCCCTCATCAACCGATGCTGCGGCGCACCGCGAGGCCGCCACGCATTAGAGCGGGTTTCTTATCGGACACGAATGCGCGGGCGGCGTATTGTGGAGCACGCAGGCTTCAACGGACTTGCGTGTGCCGAAACTCGGTGCATAGTTCATGCGGAGAAGAGAAGGCGGCCGAGTAAAGCGGACCCTAACATGATTCGCCCTGCTGTCGTCGCCTTTGTCGCGCCAATGCTCGAAAACAGAACCAAATCCGTGCTTTGCACAGTGGCTGTCGTTGTCTTGAGCCTCTGTGCTTGCACTGCACGCACACAGGCCGCCATCCCCTCATTTGCCGACCTTGCCTATTCCACCAATTGGCGGCATCGAATCGATCTCTATGTTCCACAGGATCGGCCGGGCCCGTTTCCAGTTGTGGTGTATTTTCATGGCGGCGGCTGGCTTGACGGCGACAAGATCAAGGCCGCGCGATACGCCGACGATCTGCTCGCGCGTGGCATCGCCGTCGCGGGCGTGAATTACCGATTCAGTTACCAGGCCGAATTCCCCGCGCAGCTGCACGATTGCAAGGGTGCGATCCGATGGCTCCGCGCGCACGCCGAGCAATACAACCTTGACTCATCGCGGTTCGCCGCGTTTGGCGAGTCCGCGGGCGGGCATCTGGCTTCACTAGTGGGGACGGTGTTCGGCGACGCGTCGCTTGAAGGCACCGTGGGCGGCAACCTGGCGTACTCAAGTCGCGTGCAGGCGGTGGTGCACGGATACGGGCCGACTGACCTGTTCGAACTCGCCAACTACGACGTGCAGCGCGGAGCAGAGATCACGTCGCTGATCGGGCACGACATCTACGACATCATCGCGCACCGCAATAGCCCGGCGTATGCAGGCTGGGTGGAGCTTGTGAACTCCGCCAACCCCGCCAATCACGCTGCGGGGAACGATCCGCCCGAGTACATCGTGCATGGGGCAAACGATCACACCATTCCGCCATCGCAGAGCGAAATCCTCGCCGACGCGCTGAACGTCGCCGGCGCTGATGAGACGTTTCGGATCATGCCCAACACCGGCCACGAGTTGCCCGATGATGAGCTGCCTAGCGTGTATGGGTTTCTCGTCGATCAACTCACGCCGCTGCCTGAAGTGCTGTCGTTCGCAGGCGCCAATGTCGGCGACGGCTTCGGCCAGGCGCTGGCGATTGTTGGAGACGTGAATGGCGACGGCATTGACGACATCGCCGTCGGCGCGCCATTCAACGATGACAAGGGGGTTGACGCCGGCCGCGTGACGATTCAATCCGGTTCCACCGGCGCAATCATCAAGGTGTTGCGCGGCCGCGCTGCTGGTGATCGCTTCGGATTTGCGCTTGCCGGCTGCGGCGATGTCAACGGGGATGGCGTGCCGGATGTCATCATCGGCTCACCTCTTGCGGATGCCAGAGGCAAGGACAGTGGCCGCGTCGAAGTGTTCTCGGGAAGCGATTGGCGACGGGTGCGCACCTTCAGCGGCGAACACGCCGGCGATCAGTGCGGCTATTCCGTCGCCGCGGCGGATGTGGATGACGATGGCTTGCGTGACATCGTTTGCGGCGCGCCATTCGCCAACCAGCCCGCAGCCGATGCCGGGGTGGTGGTCGTGTACTCGTCGGCCGGCGGTGCGCTCATGAAACGCATCAGGGGACTGGCCGCCGCCGACCACTTCGGCTGGTCAGTTTCATCTGCAGGCGATGTGGATGGCGATGGTCGCAGCGACATCGTCATCGGCGCGCCGTTGAACGATGCCGGTGGAAACAACGCCGGCAGCGTGACGGTGGTGGGCTTCGATGGCGTGAACTGGGTCACGCGCATGACGCAGACGGGCGCGGTCGGCGAACAACTTGGGTACGCGGTCTCCGGCATCGGCGACGCCAATGGCGATGGGCTTTCCGACATCATCGCTGGCGCGCCCAAGGCCCGAACGAGCGGCTGGGTTCCCTCGGGAGTTGCCCGGATCTATGCGCCATCCAACAACAGCCTGGTTGCCACCCTTGAGCCCGCCGACGCACAGAATGGCGAAGAATTCGGCATCGCTGTTTCAGGGGCAGGCGACATCGACGGCGATGGACGAATGGACGTGCTGGTCGGGGCTCCCAAGCATGACTTGGTCGGAGCCGACAGCGGTCGATTGAGCGTATTCTCCGGCCTTGGCGTGCTCCTGGCCGCGTTTGACGGTGGCGACTCAGGGGCCAAGATGGGCAAGGGGGTCGCCGGCCGGGCGGATATCGACGGCAATGGTCATTCAGATGTGATTGTTGGGGCAACTGGGATGTTTTCTGGAGGCGTGCGGCGCGGAGTCGTGTATATTCTGGAGCCCGTGGACATTCCCTGAGTACCTCTCACGGGTACGGTCATCACCATCTCTTTCGCGGCGTCCATGCGGCGCTTCAGGAGTTCCAGGATCGTGCGTTGCTTCGGAAACATCACTCAGGCGATGCCTGCATTCGCAGCCCTCGCATCGCTGACGGTCTCAGCGTCGGCGTTCACGCCTCCGACCTACGACGGCCTGGTGTACGCCACACCTGGGCCGCGGCACGAACTTGATCTGTACATCCCGACGAGCAACGTCAATCCTTGCGTGCCGTTGCCGGTGGTGTTGTTCTTCTACGGCGGCGGATGGCTGGTCGGCGACAAGGCCGACGTTGCGCCCTACGTCGATTCGCTGCTGGCGCGCGGCTTCGCAGTCGCCTCGGCCAACTATCGCTATTCCTACCAGGCGATTTTCCCGGCACAGATTCATGATTGCAAAGGCGCGATTCGCTGGCTCAAGGCCAACGCCGCGACGTACAACCTCGACTCGACCCGCATTGCTGTGTTCGGCGACTCCGCTGGCGGACATCTCGCAGCGCTCGTTGGCACGTCAGCCGATGTGCCCGCGCTCGAAGGCGAGATTGGCGGCAATCTGCGGCAGACTTCTGCAGTGCAGATCGCAGCGACCTTTGCCGGCCCGACCGACCTCATCGCCTTCACGCAGAACGATCCGCACAGCAACAGCGCCGCCGCGCTCTTCGGCGCGCCGAACTGGTTCAGCCTCAATCTCAATGATCCACAGCTCGTCGCGCTGATGCAGTCAGCCGACCCCGCCACGCACGCAAGCATCAACGACCCGCCGTTCCACATCGTCCATGGCGCCAATGACACGGTGGTTCCGCCAAGCCAGGCGCAGCATCTTCATGATGCCCTGGTGGCGGTTGGCGCTACGTCAACGTTGTACATGCTCACCGGCGTCGGACATGAGATTCGAGTTTCGAATTTTGAGACGGTGTTTGACGCCTTCGCGCAGCTGCTCATCACGCCGCACAACCCCGGCGACGTCACCTGCGATGGCGTGACCAATGTCGCTGACCTTCTCATGGTGATCACCAATTGGGGCGCGTGCCCGGCTCCACCGGTCCCGTGCAACAGCGATCTCAATCACGATGCCCAGGTCAATGTGGCCGACCTGCTGATTGTGATACAGAATTGGTCGGTCTGATCTCTTGGATTCTCGATGTGGGTCACGAATTGCATGGAGTGGCGCGTTGCGCCGCCGCGCTCGCCGCCACCGCGATGTTGCGCAGCATGCGCTGACGATGGGTGGTTCTTGATATAAGCGGTGCGGCGGGAACGCGAATGTTCCACGCATGTGCATCGCCCTCGCAACCGGTCACAGCGTCATGCGCAAGTAATCGCCCGTCGCATTCGAGCAATCCCCAGCCCGAGGGCAGCTCGCGCGGCCTCAGCAGGCCCTCCGGCGCGGCCACATACAACGCATCCGCCAGGACATACCGGGCGATGCGGAAGAACTTCGTCTGCCCATGCAGCCGCTCATCCAGCCGCTCCAATCGCTCCAGCGTCCGGCGATAGGCCGGCATTCTTGACGACGCGAAATCCCATTCCTCCAGCTCGGCGAAGAGGCTCGTGCCGCCGCGCCGCAACTTCGGTTCAAGCGCCTTGATGCGATGTTCCTCGATCGAACGTCGAATGCCCTGGTATTTGTCGCGCAGCGCGAGCAGCGCGTCGTATCGCCGGCTGTCGCGCAGGAAGTCGGCCCGCGACTGCTTGCATTCGATGATGATGGTCTCAGGCTGGTCGAGCTTGACGCGTTGACCTGCGGCATGGTCAAACCATGAATCACGCCAGCCCGCGACGTCGATGATCCACTGCGCGATGGGGCTGCGCACCTCGCACGCCGCGGCGAGGTAGCCGCGTGAGCGCAGCCACGCGACGGCCAGGCGCTTGAGTGCATTGTGAGCAGGAGTTTCCATCCGGAGAAGCTGAAATTGCCAGAGGTCGAATCACGTTGACTGACGACAGTTCGCCGTCCCGCCAGCACTTCGGCGCGCCGTCCGGCCCGGCCTTGAGCATTCTGTCACATTCGGTCGACGTCTGCGCTCGAATGTCGGCTACCGGGGCACGATTGAAACTGGGAGCAATTCAGGGAGTTCCATCGCCGAATGATTGAGGCCAGCACTGCGAACGTGTTCCAAGAGAATTGCGCGGTACACTGGCGTTTTCACGTCAAGTGTGCTGAACATACGGAGGATTCGGATGGGTATTCGATCAATCCTTGCTGCAATCCTGCTCGTGCCCGCGGTGCTTGTGAGTTCGGATGCGAGGGGCCAAAGCACGGCACCGCCGCCGGCTACGACCAGCCCGGCCGGGGCGGCTGCTCCCGAGACCCACCCCGTGGGCGACCGCAAGGCGTTCACGCCGGAGGAATTGGAGCAGATGCTCGCAGCTGTCGCGCTGTATCCAGATGCCTTGCTCACGCAGATCTTCATGGCGTCGACGTATCCGATCGAGATCGTCGAGGCCGACCGCTGGGTGAAGAAGAATCCCAATCTCAAGGGTGACGCGCTTGCCACGGAACTGGAGAAGCAGTCGTGGGACCCCAGCGTGCGCTCGCTGGTGAATTTCCCGGACATCCTCTCGATGATGAGCGAGCAGATCGGCACGACGCTGAAGATCGGTGACGCATTCATCGGACAGCAGAAGGAAGTCATGGATGCTGTGCAGCGACTTCGGGCCAAGGCAAAGGCTGCCGGCAACCTTGAATCGTCCGAGCAGATGAACATCACGACCGCCCCGTCCGATTCTGGACCAGAGGTCATTGTCATTGAATCGACTTCGCCTGAGGTCATTTACGTTCCGTCGTACGATCCCGTGTACGTCTATGGCGGTTGGCCGTATCCGTCGTATCCGCCATATCCGTATTACCCCTATCCGGTGGTGAATCCGCTGCTGTCATTCGGCGTGGGCGTCGCGTGCGGCGTGGCATGGGGCTATGCATGGGGCAACTGCAACTGGGGTCACGGCGATGTGGACATCGACATCGATCGAAACACCAACATCAACGGCAACATCGATCGCGACAAGTTCAAGCAGAACATGTCCGATCGACAAGGCAACCGCGATACGCGACAGGGCAACAGACAGGACAACCGCGACACCCGTCAGGGCAACAGGCAGGGGGGCGGGCAAGCGGGCGGGAAGGGCACCTGGCAGCACGACCCATCGCATCGCCAGGGTGTCTCCTATCGAAATCGCGACTCAGCCAACAAGGTCGGTGCGGCGACGGTTTCTGATCGCGCGACACAAGCGCGTAGCGATTATCGCGGCCGGGCGGAGGCTGGACGAAGAGACATCGCCAGCGGCGCCGCAAACTCCGCCCGAAACAACGCGGCCGCTGGCGCCAATCGATCCGCCGCCGCCAATCGCCCCTCCACAGGCAATCGCGCGACGGCAGGCAATCGAGCCCCAACTGGCTCCGGCGGCGCGCTCGACGGCTCGCGAAGAAGCGGCAGCGACGCTCGCGCCTCCAGCGCTCGCGGAAGCAGCAGCCGCTCGGTCTCGCCATCACGTTCGTCGGGCTCCCGGTCGTCAGGCGTGTCGCGAGGCGGGTCGCGCGGCGGCGGTGCCCGTGGTGGCGGCGGTCGCGGAGGCGGCGGTCGACGTTGATTTCCGTCTCCTTTCCGATTCCAACACGCGCATTCGAGATGCCCATGTCAGACCTTTCACTCATCAAGCGTTTTCGCATTCGTGTTCGTTGCCGCTGCGCAGGACCTCTGCCCGTTGCCGCACTTGGACTGATGGCCTGCCTCGTCGGCTGCTCGAGTCCTCCACAGCAGTTTGCGACACCGCAAGCCGCGGTGGATTCGCTGGTCTTGGCGCTGCGCGAAGACAACGAGGCGGACATCAAACGCATTTTGGGCGCGGATGCCGATCAGGTGATGTACTCCGGCGACCCCATCGCCGATGATCTGGGTCGCACCGATTTCCTCCGTCAATTCGATCAGAAGCACGAGCTCAAGCCCGATGGCGATGACGCGATGTCACTGGAGGTCGGCCCGACAGACTGGCCGATGCCCATTCCCGTCGTCCAAGGCAAGAAAGGCTGGTACTTTGACACCGCGGCCGGTCTGGATGAACTCCTCTCGCGCCGCATCGGTCGAAACGAACTGTCCACGATTCAAGTGTGTCTGGCGATCGCCGATGCCGAGCGCGAGTATGCCTCGCATGATTTCGCAGGCGACGGATTCCTGCAGTACGCGCGACAGGTCAACAGCGATCCTGGAAAGAAGAACGGCCTGTATTGGCCGGTCGCTGACGGCGAGCCGCCCAGCCCGCTCGGAGAACTCGTCGCCCTCGCGACAGCCGAGGGATACTCGACCACTCACCCCTCTGGTCGGCCGCAGCCTTATCACGGCTATTACTACCGCATCCTCACCGAACAGGGGCCGGCCGCGCCCGATGGGCAATTGAACTTCCTCGCGCAGGGTCACATGATCGGCGGCTTCGGCGTTGTCGCCTGGCCCGCCGAGTACGGCAACTCCGGCCTCAAGACATTCATCGTCAGCCATCACGGCGTGGTCTACGAACGTGACCTTGGCGATGACACTGACCGAATCGTCAGCCGCATGCGCGCGTTCAACCCCGAACCGGGCTGGGAACCGAGCGATATGACTGAGCAGCTCGCGCCCACAACTGACTCGGATTAGGCGCTGTTGATCGCCATTTCATCCGTGCATCACCGTTGTCAAATCGCGACTTCAGGGCTTCATCGTCTTGCCTGTGCCGTCGGCGCGCCATACGCCGATCTCGCCCTGGTTCTTCTCGTTGGGTTCAAGCGTGACGATGGTGTCGCCGGCTGTGTTGAAGATCCGCAGCGATGGTCCGCCTCGCGGCGCAGGCTGCGTACCCAGGGCAATCAGCGGCAGGCCCGTCGGGCCGTAAGTGTAAATCTGTCCTTCGTGATCCGCTGACGCTGTGAGCGTCACCAGCGGCTTGTCCTCGCCGGCGTAGGTGGTGATGCGGCCGTGCCCGCCGACGGTGGAAGAAAGACTCACTAGTGTCGCCCCTTTGCTCCCATAGGTTTCAACAAGGCCTGATCCGGCGACATTGGTGAACAGGTGAACCGCTTCATCTCCTGCGGCGTTGTACGCGCAGATCTCGCCGCCAATATGGGTCTGATTCTGCATGCGCACCGATGGTTGGCCGGTGACATTCGCCAACGTCATGCGCCCGCCATCGCGCTCGGCGGCGAGGTCGACGACGGCGTGCCCGGCGGGATTTCGCAGGCTTGCGATGCCGCCCGCATCGGTGGCGGCGGCGGAGAAAGCGACGGAGCCGTCGAGTCCGTTGATCACCAGCGCGCCGCCGGGCTTGGCCGCGCTTGCGAGGATGACGGTCTTGCCGAGACGATCGCGAACCGACACCGAGCCGCCCTCGGCATTGGAGCCGACGACGAGCACGACCGTACCAAGTTCGTCCACGATCTCGATCGTGCGCGCGCGAAAGACATCCGTCACCGGCGGCGCGGGCTTGTCCTGGACCTGCGATGCGGGAGAGGCGATGAATCCGCCGAGTAACATGCCGCCAACGAGAAGGGAAGCCCCCAGCGCCATGCCGGTGAGTAGACGAGCATCAGGAAGGATCATGCGGAGACTCCGGGAAACAGACGAGCGCGCCCTCGGGTGGTTACCCATCGAATGATGGAGATTGGAGCAACGCCGACAGCAGCGTATGCTCGTTGCTGCATGAACGCACTGATCACCGCAGGCTTGCATCGGATTCGCCGAGGCTTCACGATCTCAGTGTGCATGGTCGCGATGACGGCTTGTGGCGAATCTCCATCGCCGCCGACAGCTGCCACCTTGCAGCCGCCGGCGAACAAGCCTGCGCAGCATGTATCCTCGCAGGCCACGCGGCCGGCGTCGAACTCCGTCGAGGACGAAGTGCTGGCGAATATCCTGAATCAACCGGTGGGTCGGCACACTGTCGCCGCGCTGGGCCTGCCAGAGGCGTTTCTTCGGCGCGAAGCGGATCGAGTCATTCGGGCATCGTTTGAATTGCGAACGCGCGTCGTGATGAAGGATGCCCTCGCGAAGACCGATGATGGCAACGCGCCGGCGCCGCCGGGCTCAACGTCGAATCTCGCTTCGCCTGACGCCATCATCAGGCGCACAACCGCCGTGCCAGATGAATTGCTGGCATATCGCCGGAGCATGAAGTCGCGCCGGCCGGGCAATCGGGGCTTCATGCCACCGCTGCTCGACGGCGAACCCCGGTGGCCGCTCGATGAGCCGGGCGACGCTTCGCCGCAACGCGTCAAGGATGCAGCCGATGTTGTAGCGGCACGATTGGCGATTGACGGATTGCTGGCGACGCTGGTGCGGGCGATCTCGATTCTGGGCCCCGACGGCTTCGCGTCCGTCACTCCTGAAGGCCTGGCCCAGTTGCGCGAAGTCGGTTTGCCGATCGACTGGCTTCGGCACTTTCGCGCGGGTGAATTATCGGGCGACGCGGCAATCACCAGCGCGATCGCCGTGGAACTGCAGCACAATGTCGATGTCGAATCGCTGGCGAAGCGGATGCATTCGGCGACCTTCGCCTTTCAGCCGACGCAGACAGGATTCGCTGTGGCCGATGACAGCGGCGGCGTTGTGCCGGGCGTGCTGCGCGTGCAGTTGACGCGCGGCGGATACTGGCGCGGCGAAGGTGATGGCGGCACGGCTGACATGTTGCGACAGGTGATGGCGGCTGTGCCTTCTGTTCCGGTCTTCGCCAGCGTCGAGCAGCGCTACGCCGGTGAGTTTCAGGTCACAGCCTCGACCTGGCCGCTGCAGTCGCCGGCCCGGTTGACGCTTGTTTCCGAGCCGATGCCCGTGGCGCAATGGACGCAGGACAATGCCAAGGCGGGCGTCGTCATCGGCGATGGCGGCTCGCGCCTCGCCATGCTCGCGCCCCGTTATGCGAGTTCAAACGATGATGGATCGGTCTTCCTTCCGGATGAGACTTTTCTCCTGCCGGGCATCGCGGCCGCAATCGGCGCGCAATTGGTACACTCGCCGCTGCTGTTTCAGGGCGGCAACATCCTGTGTGTGACCAGGCCTGTGCACGGCGCGGGAAGCGAGCGATTGCTGCTGGTCTCCGACGCTGACGTGTATCGCAATACTGCGCTGGGATTGACTGTCGAGCAAACGCTTGAAGCCTTTCGCGTCGAGTTCGGCTGCGATCGATGCGAGATGCTGGAAGCGGTGTCGTTCCACCTTGATTACGACTTGAGCGTGCGAGCGGTCGGCGATCGGGTCATCGCACTGGTGAACGACCCGCTCCCCGCGGTGAAAGTTGTTCTTGAGCAAGGCATGGGCGCGCTGGTGAAAGCCGGGCTCTCGGACGAGGCCTCGGCGAAGATGGCGATCGATGCGCTGCGACGGGATGAGCATCGCAGGTTTCTCGACATGGTTGCGCCAATTGTGTACGGCTCCAGCGCAAGCGGCGCGTTTCCTCTCTCGCTGGCCGAGAGGTTCGCGACGTCGCCCGTCGACTCAGGCGTGGGCAACTTGCAACGGTATCTGCTTGCGCTGGACATGCTGGTCAGCCAGACATTGCCGGCTGATCAACTGCCGCCCGATGGACATGCGCGCAGTTACCTGCTCTCCATGTCGCGCGAAGATCGCGAGCGAGACTCATTGAATCAAAGACTGCGCGACCTGGGCATGGAGGTCGTGCCCGTGCCGAGCATCTCGAACGCGCTGAGGAGCATCGCCGCATTGAACGGGCTGCAGTTGCGCGGCATGTTCATCATGCCGGCCTACGGCGGCCTGTATGCAGCAGTGGATGCCGCCGCGCAGGCTGCGGTGTCACGTGCGCTTGGGGATGGCGTGCGCATCGTGCCCGTCGAATGCAGCGAAAGTCAGCGACGGTGCGGCGCGGTGCGGTGTTCGCTCTCGGTCTTTCCCAAATTGACACCGTGACGCGGCATGGAACGCATGCGCGTCCGGATAAGGCTGCAATGAGTGAAGAGTGCGCGCAATTCGCTCGGATGTCATTGCCCACGGGCGATGATCGCCCATAATGGATTCGCGCCGCAAGTGCGGGTCTTGAAGTTTCCGCGCACGCTGCGGTATTGGCCATTGGTGCGCTCGCCATTCCTTCGCCGTAGAGAGACTCGCTGAAATGATTCGCGTCCGTAGCATTCGCGTGGTGCGTTCGATGTTGATCGCCGCGCTCGCATTGATGAGTCGGCCGTCATTCGCGACGCCGGGCGGGCCGACCTGTCCGGAAGGCTCCGGGCCGGATGTGCTTGTGGCGGACATTCCGCAAGTGGCCAACTATGCGGCATCAGGCGGAATGGATCTGCTTTCGTTTGCGACGTACGCCTGCAACGTCGGCAGCCCGAATGCGAGCCTGCCTTCGCCGCTCAACTCCGGCGAGTTGCGATGGTTTCATTTTCAGAGCCTTCATCCCGTCATTGCACAGACGTTCTACGTGCGCAAGTTCGTCAACGGCGCATGGCGATTTGAGCAGCTCGGCCAGTCGTGGCTGAAGCACGGGTTTTATGCCGACCAGGATCAACAGCCGTTCTGCTGCCCGACGTGCACTCCGGCGGGCGGCACGCCGGGAGAACGCCTCGGCATCGGGTGCTCCGATCTCTATTCCGCGTCCCGCAACGGCGATCAGTTCAATCTCGGTCCAAAGGCCGACGTCAATCCGCATACGGGCAACTTTCCGTATCCGTTCACCGATCCGCCGTACTCGGGCAACGGCCGTCGCATGCAGATTCCGCTGGCGAATCTCGTGCCGTCGAGCGCGACCATCTCGTACTTCGCTGAGGCCCAGTATGTGTCCTCGGATGACTCAGCGGCAGGGAATCAGAACAACAACGCCTCGTACCGTCCGATCGCCGTCACCGGCGGCCCGTCCGAATTCACTTTCGCGCTGGCCGGCGCGACGCAGCGGGGACAGGCGGCGCTTCGTGCATGGAAGGACGCCGATCCTTCGGTCGTTGAAATCGATGTGCAGGTTCCTGATGATGGACTGTTCATCGTGAGCTATCAAGTGACGAACCTCAACAACGGCTGGTGGCATTACGAGTACGCCATCCAGAACCTCAACGTTAACCGCGCCGCAGCGAGCTTTGCCGTTCCCGTGCCGGGCTGCGCGCAGCTGCAGAACATCGGGTTTCACGATGTGGACTATCTCGACGGCGATGGCGAACTCACCAGCAACACCACGCCCGTGAACTTCGATGGCACTGACTGGGCGGCTGTCAGGGCTGGCGGGCTGCTCACCTGGAGCACGCAAACCTATGCGCAAAACGTGAACGCCAACGCGCTGCGCTGGGGCACGATGTACAACTTCCGCTTCGATTCCAACAAGCCGCCGGTGAGCGCCAATGCGACGCTGGGCCTGTACCGCGCGGGCTCGCCCGCCTCGATGCTGATGACCCTGCAAGGCCCGGGCGGCGGAGAAGCGCCTTCGTGCCCGGCCAACATGTCAGGCGGCGACAACCAGGTCAACGTCAGCGACCTGCTCACGGTCATCACCACTTGGGGAACCAGCGGCCCGCTCGGCGACTGCGCTCCGCCCTGCGGCGATGGCGCGGTAAACGTCGCGGATCTGCTTGCAGTGATCACGGCATGGGGCGCGTGCCCGTAAGCGGACTTGATCATGAAGAATCACGACATTCGATGAATCGTTCTTTTGGCCTTGACAATGACTACAAACGTAGTCATACTGATTCCGTCACGCTCATATGCGGCGATCACGCCCCGCGACGCTTGCTCAGATGCGTCGCGATCGCCCGCAGCTGCCCTTGACCAACATGCGCGCCCGCTCAGAAACCGGCGCGGCATGCTCAGGAGTCGACAATGGTTTTTCATACTCGCGTTCTCGCGGCTGCGGCCGCCATCGGCTGTCTCTCCGCGCTCGTTTCAATCTCCAACGCGCAAATTCGCGGAAAGGATGAAGGCGGCGTCGCCACGCTGCATCACTGCGATGTCATCGTCGGCGACCTCACCGGGCCCTCCAATTACAACACTGGCACGGGACCGACTTCGGGCATCGTGCGCTACGCCCTGGGCACCACCGCCTGCAACATCGGCGAGGAGCCGCTCGACTGGTACGACTTCGGCACGCCCAATCCGACGTGGCATCCGGTCATTGCCCAGAACCTCTATCGCCTGAAGAACGGCCGGCTTGAGCAGATCGGCCTGTCGTGGCTCAAGCACGCCCAATGCGCGCTGCAGCAGAGCCAGTGCGCCACCTGTCAGGCGTTCTGCGCCGGATGCTGCGATGAGCTCGGCGTGGGATGCTCCGATCCGTACTCATCGAGCATGAACGGCAACCCGGGAACGCTCGGGCCGCGCTCGCAGGTGAACGCCTCCACCGCGCAGATCATGGTCTGGCCGTACAGCCACCCCTTGTCGCAGTCATCAACGGCGAACAACAACGGTCAGATCCACGTGCGCGTGGAAGACATCAATCCCGCGCTCAACGCCGGGGCGGTGTACATCGCCGAAGGCGAGTACCTCTCGCAGGATGAGGCCAGCGGCGACCCGTCGCATCGCCATAACAACGCGTCGTATCGCTTGGTCAACGTGTCAAGCGCGAACGGCTTCCCGATCTCCTATTCGGGCCCGACCGTGCGCGAGCAGCCGGCCATCAAGGCCTGGCAGAACATCGACCCGCAGGTCACGCTGACGAATGTCGATGTGCCCAATGACGGCCGCATGATCGTCGGCTGCCGCGCCTATGAGCTTGGCGGCGGCTGGTGGCGGTATGAGTATGCGGTGCTGAACCTCAACAGCGATCGATGCGCGCGAAGCTTCAACGTGCCGCTGAGCGATTGCGTGCAGGTGCGCAACGCCGGCTTTCACGATGTGAACTACCACAGCGGCGACGGCGCGGTCATCGGCGCGAACTACGAGGACCTCGACTGGTCCACGCTGCGCAGCGACGGCATGCTGTCGTGGGGAACCAAGACAATCTCAGAAACGGCCAACGCCAACGCGCTGCGCTGGGGCACGATGTACAACTTCTGGTTCGAGGCGAACGCCGCCCCGACCGCCGGAAGCGGACTGATCGAGTTGTACAAATCCGGCGGCGACCCGGCGGTGACCTTCGCCATGCAGGCCCCGGCGGCGCTGAACCCGCCAGCATGTCCGGCGAACATGGCTGGAGGCGACGACGAAGTGAATGTCGCGGACCTGCTGACGGTGATCAGCAACTGGGGCAATGCCGGTCCGTTGGGGGATTGCGCTCCGCCGTGCGGCGATGGGCAGATCAACGTGGCTGATCTGCTCGCGGTGATTCTCACGTGGGGCGCGTGTCCATGATGGATTTCACAACGCATCGTGCGGTGCACGCGGGAATCCGAGGCGATCGGGACCGCACGGTGCGAGATGGGGCAGGTTCGCCTGTGCCGTCGCACATGAGCGTGGGGTAGGCACGAAATCACGGTGCGCAGAACGCTGCTTCCGCGAGGTCAATCGCGCGGCCGAGGGCTGCGGATTTGTTCACGGTCTCCTGGTACTCGGTGTCAGGTGAAGAGTCGGCGACAATGCCAGCGCCGGCCTGAAGATGAATGAGCCATTCTGCGCGAGTCGGGTCTTTGTCCCTGCTGTCGTCAGACCCGGCGTGGCGAGCGGTGGGGATGACCATCGTGCGCAGCGCAAGGGCGATGTCCATGTCGCCGGTGAGGCCGACAGCGCCGATGCCCCCGGCGTAGGGCCCACGGCGGGTGGGCTCAAGTTCATCAATGATCTGCATGGCGCGGACCTTCGGCGCGCCGCTGACGGTCCCCACCGGCAAGGTGCTCCGCAGCGCGTCCCAGCAATCGAAACCCTCGCGCAGTCGGCCGGTGATGGTGGAGCTCAGGTGCATGACATGGCTGTAGCGCTCGACATCAAGCACGCGTTCCAGCCTGATCGAGCCGATCTCGCAGACCTTGCCAAGATCATTGCGGCCGAGGTCGACTAGCATGACGTGCTCGGCGGTCTCCTTCGCGTCGCCGCGCAGGTCCTTCTCCAACGCCGCGTCTTCTTCGATGGTCAATCCGCGGCGGCGCGTGCCGGCCAGCGGACGGTTGGTCACCACATCATCCCGCACGCGGCAAAGGATTTCGGGACTTGAGGCGACGAGGATCGAACCTCGCGCCTGCAGATAGATCATATACGGGCTGGGATTGACGATGCGCAGCGCGCGATAGATCTCAAACGGGTCGGCGTGCGTCGTCCGCTCAAAGCGCTGGCTGAGCACGACCTGAAACGCATCGCCCGCCGCGATGTATTCCTTGCATCCGCGCACCGCGTCCTCGAATTCATCGCGCGTGAAGTTCGAGTTCATCTCGTGATGAGGCGGCTGGGCGAGATCGATGTCGACGCAGCCGGGCGGAAGCGGAATCGTCGCATGCGTCTCCAGCCGATCGACGAACCGCTCAAGTTCCTCGACGCCCGAGCGCCACGCTGCTTCCAGCGACGCATGCTCGCTGAGCACGACGTGGTTGACGGCGTAGAGCAGTTTCTCAACGTGATCGAACACGCCCACCTGCCGGTACAGGCCGAAGTGCAGATCAGGAAGGCGGCGATCATCGTGCGGCGCAGATGTGAACGGCAGCTTGCCCGCCTCAAGATAGCGCATGGTGTCGTAGGAGGCGTAGCCGACCCAGCCGCCAGTGAAGCGGCGCTGCGACATCGGCTGTTGCGAAACAACGCGCCAGTCGCGCGTCAATCGCCGCATGACTTCCAGCGGATCGGCTTCGATGCTGTGATGCGCCGCGTCGGTGCGGCGATCGATCACCTGCACGCGGTCGGCATGCGCGATGACTTCCATTGCCGGCTGCGCGCCGATGTAGGAATGCCTGCCGACGTTGCCGCCGGTGTCGACGGATTCGAAAAGGAAGCTCGGCGCGGTGCGTTCATCGGGCGCGACGAGGCGGCGATAACCGAGCACCGGCGTCAACTGGTCGCTCATCAGCCTTCGCGTCAGCGCGATCACATTGCCCTTCGCAGCCAGGGCGCGGAAGGCGTGAAAGTCGATGGGCGGCATGGGCGGGAGTGTAACGACAGGAACTTCGTGCGATGGGGTTGCGAAGCATGGCGATCTCTGCGACCGCGCGCCGTTGAGCCGGTATCATCGATCCCGGACGCACGACGCAGCCGATGAAACAGGTCACCGCATGAGTTCCACGTCGAACACGGAAATGCCGTTGCCCGCGGAGCCTTCCGCCGCACCGCGCCAACGCTCGGGCCAGGCTGTGGCGGACCTTCACGGCATCTCCAAGGTGTATTACAAACCCGATGGAGGCGTACTGGTGGAAGCCCTGAAGTCCGTGGATGTCCGCATCGAAGAGGGCGAGTACCTCGCCATCATGGGGGCGTCGGGCTCGGGAAAGTCCACGCTCATGAACCTCCTCGACTGCCTCGATCGCCCGACCAACGGGGAATATCTGCTGGACGGCAAGGACGTCGCACAGATGGAGGACGATGAACTCAGCCGCGTGCGAGGCGAGAAGATCGGTTTTGTGTTTCAGGCGTTCAATCTGATCAGCGAGCTGACGATCGTCGAGAACGTCGAAGTGCCGCTGTTCTACCAGGGCATTCCCAAGCCCGAGCGTGCGCGCCGGGCCATCGCCAAGCTGAACCTGGTCGG
>CAZCGB010000006.1:0-17185 GCA_964498045.1 uncultured Isosphaeraceae bacterium | reverse complement strand
TTTGCGCATGCCTCGGATTCTTGGTCAGGACCGCGCCATGGGGTTGCTCGCCGCCGCACTGCACTCCGGGCGGTTTCACCATGCATGGATCTTCAGCGGCCCCAAAGGCGTGGGGAAATTCACCACGGCGATGGAAGTGGCGCGGGTGCTGCTTGATGCTGATGAATTCGAATCGTTCAGCCGGCCGCGCTCGCAGGCGGTCATCGGCGAGCCACGCAATCCTGAATCAAAGGCGCAGCGCCTTATTGACTCGCGCTCGCATCCCGACCTGCACGTCATCCGCAAGGAACTGGCGCTCTACTCCGACAATCGTGAGCTGCGCGAGCGCAAGCTCATGACCATTCCGCTGGACCTGCTGCGCGAGCGCATGCTGGGCGGCAAGTCGGGCGAAACCACGCACGAGGCGGCGGCGTACCGCACCCCGGCGCTCGGCCAGGGCAAGGTCTTCATCATCGATGAAGCTGAACTGCTCGACCGCGGCCCGACGCAGAACGCGCTGCTCAAGACGCTCGAGGAACCGCCCGCGCAGACGTGGTTCTTCCTCATCACCTCGCTGCCCGATCGGCTTCTTCCCACCATCCACAGCCGCTGCCAGCATGTGCGCTTCAACCGACTGGATGCGCAGGCGATGAGCGACTGGTGGAAGCAGGAGCAGTCGCGGCCGCGCGAGACATCCGGCTCGGAAGATGACAGCCGCAGGAAGAAGGAGCCGTTCGATCCGAAAAAAGTCGCCGCCCCGGCCGCGAAGTGGTCGCTGGCCTTCGCCGACGGCTCACCGGGCACGGCCCTCTTGGCGATGGAGTACGGCTTCTTCGACTGGCAGCAGGCGCTGGACCCGATGCTGCGCGAGATCGACCGCGGCGCGTTTCCCGTGGGCATGGGTGAGACGCTCGGCTCGATCGTCGACGAATTCGCGCAGGCCTGGGTGAAGCGGCATGGCGAGAAGGAAACCAGCAAGGACGCCGCCAACAAGGATGGCGCGCGGCATGTGCTGTCGCTGCTTGGCGCGCACGCCCGCAAGCGCCTGGCTGAGGCGGCTCGGGACGATGACAAGGGGATGGGGGGGAGGGCCGACGCAGCCGAACGCTGGGCCCGGAGCATCGACCTGCTGCGCGAGTGCGAGCGGCAGATCGAATCCAACGTCAATCAGAAGCTGGCGATGGAGAATCTCGCCGCACAGTGGGCGGCCGCGTTGAGCGGCCACATGGTGGCGTAGTAGGGTGTTGTCACCCATGCAATTTGGCCACTTTTTCCGCGCATTTTGACTCCGGACTGTTATTTTGCTTTGACAAACCAAAGTGTTGGCGTATGTTTTGGCCATGGCGCTCAAGGACGACGCGCGGTCGCTGATCTCCCTGTACCCCAGGATCTTCCATGCCTGCCATGTTCAGCATGTGCGCGATTCGAGACTGCGGCGGACGCTCTCGGCCCACCAGGCGAGCATCCTCGATCACCTTGATTCCGTGGAGCCCACGTCGATGAACGATCTCGCCGCGCACATGGGCGTCACCGCTTCCACGATGTCGTTGGCGATCGACCGGCTGGAGTCCGCGAAGTACGTCCGTCGCGAGCGTGACCCTGCCGACGGCCGGCGCGTGCTGTTGCGACTGACCGCGCACGGCGTGCGGATCAAAGAGCAGCAGAAAGTGCTCGACCCGCAGCGCGTGCGTGCCTTGTTCGAACAACTTGGAGCCGCCGATCGCGCCGACGCGATTCGCGGCCTCGCGCTGCTGGCCAGCGCCGCCAGCCGCATGCCGCGCCGCCGCGGCCAAAGTTGGAACGCGCCCGATGACGTCACCGAAATCACGTCGCCGCCCGCTCGGCCATGACCTTCGTGCCAAGCGGCGTTTCAGGAGTTATCGAGATTCCTACGAAACTCGAACAGTCTGGAGCACGGCGATGAATCTGGAAACTCATTGTCAGCACACACAGGGAACATGCCTCATGACTTGGATTCTCATTGCTCTCGGTTCCGTCGCGGGACTCATCGCCCTGGTGGTCATCGTCGGCCTGCTCTTGCCGCAGAACCACTCCGCCTCGCGCACCGCGCGCTTCAAACAGCCGCCGGGCGCGATCTGGGCGGTAATCACCGATCACGCGAATGAACCATCCTGGCGCAGCGACATCAGCAAGAAGGAGCGCGTTGAAGATCGCCAAGGCCGCGCCGCGTGGTGCGAAACCAGCAAGCGCGGCGAGCGCATGACGTTTGAATCAATCGCCCTCGACCCGCCGCGAAAGATGGTCACCCGCATCGCCGACGACAACCTGCCCTTCGGCGGAACGTGGACGTGGGACCTCCAGCCCGTCCTCGGCGACAACGCGGCCTGCACGCTCACCATCACCGAGGATGGCGAGATCTACAACCCCGTCTTCCGCTTCGTCGCGCGGTTCATCATCGGCTATCGCGGCACGATGGACGCGTACCTCAAGGCGCTGTCGGCCAAGTGCGGGCATTCACCGGACTTCGTCGAATGATGTGATTCACCTACACTGCCGCCATGCAAGCGATTCTTCTGGCCATCGGCGCGGGACTGTGCTGGGGCGTGGGCGAACTCTTCACGCGATCGGCCCTGCACACGAAGCAGATCGGCCCGCTCGCGGCGATCGCGCTGCGATCCTCCATCGCGCTGCCGCTGCTGTGGATCGCCTACCTCATCGTCACGCGCAGCATGAACGTGGAGAAGACCGGCTGGCTGAAATCCGCCGAAACGACGACGCTCGCGAAAGTCGCGCTCGGCTCCGGAGTCATCGCCGGCGCGCTGGGCATGATCTGCTTCTACTGCGCGCTGAATCTGGCGGAGGCGTCGCGCATCAAGCCCATCGCCTTCAGCGTCGCGCCGGCCACCGCGGTCGTCCTCGGCTGGCTGGTGCTGCATGAGTCGATGAACTGGCAGAAGGCCGCCGGCGTGACGCTGATTCTCGCCGGAGTGGTGCTGCTGACGGGCGTAAGCGGGCAGCGATCACCGATGGAAAGTCAGCACAGCGCGAACGCGCCGCTCAACGCCGGCAACTGATCGCCCGCCGCGGAACACATACCCGATGACCGATCACGTCTTCATCATCACCGGCGCCAGCAGCGGCATCGGCGCGGCCACAGCCATCGCCGCCGCTCGTCGCGGCATGGATGTGGTCATCACCGCGCGGCGTGAAGACAAATTGAATGACGTCGCGGCCCGGGTCCGCGCAGTCGGCAGGCGGGCAGAAATCGTCGTGGGCGATGTCAGCGAGGGGGGCGACGCAGGCATGTCCGACCGGTTGCTGGACGCGGCTGAGCGCGCCTTCGGTCGCTTCGATTACGTCTTCGCCAACGCCGGGTACGGCCTGGGCAAGCCGGTGCTGGAAACGAGCGAAGGCGAATTGCGCGAGGAGTTCGAAGTGAACTTCTTCGCCGCGACCGATCTGCTGCGCAAGGCCGCGGAACGGTTGATCGCGAAAAACAGACGCGGCCACCTGCTGATGTGTTCCAGCTGCCTGTCGAAGTTCACGTTGCCGGGCACCGGGCCGTATGGCGCGACGAAGGCCGCTCAGAACCACATCTGCCGCGCGATGCGCTTCGAGCTGCGTTCCAAAGGCATCGAAGTCTCCAGCGTGCATCCCATCGGCACGGTGACGGAATTCTCCGAGGCCGCCGCGGTCCGGCGGGGCGAGGCGAAGTCCGACAAGCATCAATCCAACACGCCGCGGATGTTCATGCAGCCGGCCGACCGCGTCGCGCGGGCGGTGATTCGCTGCCTTGAACATCCCAAGCCCGAGGTGTGGACCAGTTTCACCGTTCGCGCGGCCGCGGCGTTCCTCACGCTCTGCCCGCGCGCCGGCGACGCGCTCCTGCGCGCGGTCATGCGGCAGAAGTAATCGCACCTCGCTCCGCCGGGCGCGATACACTTGCCGCATGCCATCGGCGGTGAAATCGAGAAAGACATCGAGAAAGACCGGCACGCGGGCCGCTTCGCCGCGCGCTTCCAAGCCGCTCACCTACGCGGATGCGGGCGTGGATATTGAAGCGGGCGATCGCGTGGTCGATCTCATCGGGCGGGCCGTGAAGCGCACCCACGGCCCGCGCGTGCTGGGATCGCTCGGCGGCTTCGCGGGCATGTTCCGCCTCGACTACAACGAATCGCTGTTCAAGCGCAACTACAAGGAGCCCGTGCTGGTCGCCTGCACCGACGGCGTGGGCACCAAGGTCAAGCTCGCCGCCGAACTCGGCATCTACAACACCGTCGGCATCGACTGCGTGGCGATGAACGTCAACGACCTCGTCGTGCAGGGTGCCGAGCCGCTGATCTTCCTGGACTACCTCGGCCTGGGCAAAGTCATTCCCGAGCGCAACGCCGCGATGGTGGAAGGCGTGGCGAAGGGCTGCGAGCTCGCCGGCTGCGCCCTCCTGGGCGGCGAAACGGCCGAGATGCCCGATGTGTACGCGCCCGATGACTTCGACATCGCCGGCTTCGCGGTGGGCGTGGTCGAACTCGAGCGCGCGATGGACCCCACGCGCGTCGAGAAAGGCGACGTCATCATCGCGCTGGCGTCCAGCGGCATCCACTCCAACGGCTACTCGCTGGTCCGACGCATCGTGAACGACGCGAAACTCAAGCTTGATCGCGTTCACCCTGCGCTGCTGGATACGCCCTCGTCGATCACCCCCAAGGGCGAGAAACCCACGCTGGGCGATGTGCTGCTTGAGCCGACGCGCATCTACGCCAAGACGATCGTCAAGCTGCTGCGCAAGTACACGGTGAAGAAGATCGTCACCGGCATGGCCCACATCACCGGCAGCGGGTTGCCGGGCAACCTGCCGCGCGCCTTCAGCGAGGACCTCGACGCGGTCGTCGACCTCAGGAGCTGGGAAGTGCCCGCCGTGTTCAATTTGCTTGAACGCGAGGGCGGCGTCGAGCGCCGCGAGATGTTCAACGTCTTCAACATGGGCGTGGGCTACGCGCTGGTCGTGCGGCCGTCGTTCGCCGACTCGATCCTCAAGACCCTCAAACGCGGCGGCGAAAATGCATGGATCCTCGGCGAAATCGTCAAGGGCCGCGGCGAAGTCGTGATGAAGGACTAGCCACGACGCGACGCCTCGCGCCAGAACACGACGATCACCCGATGCAATCGCCGGCGTGATCGATCGTTGGATGAATGCTTGCCGGAATCAGACGTTTCGCAGCCGACCTGCCCGTCGTGCGGCCAGAACCTGCGCGGTCTCGCGCCCATGCCGCCCGCGCTTCTGCTGCGCTGTCCGGAGTGCGGAACCGTCACGACGGTGCGCAGGATCGCCGAGCGCGAGGTGCATCATCGCCGCTCGCTCCGGCATCTGCTGCTTTGGGTTTCGCTTCTGCTGATGCTTCTCGCCGCGCTGCTGTTTCGCAGCGCTGTGACGGGCATGGTGAACTGAAGCCGGCCTGCCACGATCGGAATCGGTTGAACTCGCGTCTGCGAATGTTCGATCGAGTCGTTCAAACCGGCGTCGCGATCATCGGCGACGGCGCGGGTTTCGCATCAGGCGCTGACGGTTTCGCGCCGCCCGCCGCCTTGTTCTCGCCCAGCGCTTCGATGCGCTCCTGCAGGTCGCCGACGTACGTCACCCGCACACCGAAGTTCTCGCCCACCTTCACCGCGCGGCCGGCCCCGATGGACCGGTTGTTCACCATCACCTCAAGATCATCGCCCGCCGCCTTGGGCAGCTCCAGAATCGCTCCGGGAGCGAGGTTCATCACTTCGCGCACCGGCATGTCGCGCTGCGCGATCACCACGATCAGCGGCACTTCGAGGTTCAAGATGGAATGCAGGTCAGCGGGCACGGGGTGGCGTAGAGGGGGTTTGACGTGGAGCGTTGCGTGACTGACGATGAGCGAAATCGAATGCCACCACAGCAGGCGTTTATCGGCTTCGTTGCGCGATTTTGTGCAGAGTCATCCGCCGCTCGCCCGTCCAACGCCTGCGGCCACGCAATTCCATGGATCCCAACCTCTCCACCACCCGACGTCGCCTGCAGGCCATCGGGCTCTTCGCCGGGCCGATTGCCGCGATCATCGCTTTCATTTTGCTGCCGCACGCCTATCAGAACGCCTCGGGCGAGAGCGTGGCGTTCATCGGATCCGGCCGGGCGACGCTGGCGCTGGTGATCTGGATGGCTTCGTGGTGGCTGACCGAAGCCATCGACATCGAAGCCACCGCGCTGCTCCCGCTGGTCATGCTTCCGCTCATCGGCGCGGCCACGCTCAAGACCGCGGCCGCCGCGTATGGCGATGAATTCATCTTCCTGTTCATGGGCGGATTCATCCTCGCGCTCGCCATGCAGCGCTGGGGACTCGACCGCCGCATCGCCCTGCTCACGCTGCGCCTGGTCGGCTCCAATCCCATCAACATCGTCGGCGGCGTCATGCTCGCGACGGCGGTCATCGGCGGCTTCGTCTCCAACACCGCCAAGGCCGCCATGATGCTGCCGGTGGGCATGAGCGTCATCAGCCTCGTGAAATCGCAATACGCCTCCGCATCGGCGACTGACAAGAACGACCCCGCGCGCAACGGCGACAACTTCGCGGTGTGCGTCATGCTCGCCATCGCCTACGCCGCGACCATCAGCGGCGTGAGCACCATCATCGGCACGCCGCCCAACGCGTTCGTCGTGGGGTTCCTCAGCGAACGCATCGAGCCCGCCTTCCAGCGCGACATCAGCTTCCTTCAATGGATGGCCTTCGGCGTGCCGCTCGCCGCGGTGTTCCTGCCCATCACCTGGCTGATGCTCACGCGCGTGCTGTTCCCCATTCGCATGGGCGCGTGGAGCGAAGGCCGCACCGTGCTGGCCCGCCTGTACGCCGAGCTTGGACGCATGGGGCGCGGCGAGTGGGTCACGCTGATCGTCTTCATCATCACCGCGCTCTTGTGGATGCTGCGCCGCCCGATGAACGGCCTGCGCATCGGCTCCGGCGACGGCTCGTTCGCGCCCCTCGCCTCGCTCACCGACGCAGGCATCGCCATGATCGGCGCGCTGACGCTGTTCGTCATTCCCGTGAACTGGCGCCGGCGCGAGTTCGCGATGGACTGGCGCACCGCCGTGCGCCTTCCCTGGGGCATCCTCATCCTCTTCGGCGGCGGACTCGCGCTCGCCGGCGCGATCGAAGCCAACGGCGTGGCCGAGTTCATCGGATCGCAGACGCATCGCTTCGCCGGCGTGCCCGAGTTCGTCATGGTGCTCATCGTCGTCACCGCCGTCGTGTTCTTCAGCGAGATCGCCAGCAACACCGCGACCGCCACCACGCTTGTTCCCATCCTCGCTGCCATGGCCCCCGGCCTGGGCGTGCATCCATATATGCTCGTCATTCCCGCCGGCATCGCCGCCAGCCTGGCGTTCATGATGCCCGTCGGCACGCCGCCCAACGCCATCGTCTTCGGCACCGGCCACATCACCCTGCCGCAGATGATCCGCGCGGGCTTCTGGCTCAACATCATCGGCATCGTGCTCATCATCGCCGTGACCTACGGCATCGTGCGGCCCATGCTCGTGCAGTAAATACAGACGAATCCGGCTTCAAACGCCCCATTCCCGCAATCGAATCGTGCCGTTCTAGAATCGCTCATGACGATTCGACGACTGTCGCTCGCCCTGCTGGCGACTCTGGCATCCGCGCACATCGCACGCGCACAAGTCGCAGCGCAGCCTCCTGCACAATCTGCCGCATCACAGCCCGCCACCACGCAGCCGCAACCGCAAACCCAACCGCAGATGCACTGGGCCCAGAGGCTGGGGACGCGCTCGCTCAACGTCTCGCTCGGCGTGAAGGTCGTCGATCGCGTCGTGCTCGTGCCCGACGCCGCAACCTACCTCGATGAGATCCGCAAATGGTCCACCCGGCCCGATGGCGGACGCTGGCCGGTGCTGATTGAAGACGACGTCCTCGCCCCCATGTTCGTGCGGCGGTTCAATCCCAGCGAAGTCATCCGCCGCGAAAAAGTCGCCACGCCCCTGCCCGATGACATCGCCCAGCGCCGCCACTTGATCGAAACCACCATCGTCGGCTCGCTCGGCGGCGATCCCGCTCACCACACCATCGATCAGCTCTTCGCGCTCGCCAACTACAAGCCGGCTGGCGTGGTCGTCGCCTCCACAAACGATCCCGCATGGCCGGCCGCCGTCGCGCTCGCCGCGGCTCGCGCGCAGTCATTGATCTGGATCGACGATGACTTCGGCGGAGTCGATGACGTGATGGACGACGCCACCGCCCGCAAACTCGCCGCCGCCGTCGACGCCGCCATGGATAACCTGCATTACACCTGGCGCGAACTCGGCGACGACATCGACACCATCACCCTCTGCCGCAATCTTCCCGTCGCTGCGAACCTCGCGCTCCCTGAATCGCTGCGCCTGATCGCCAGCGGCCAGTACGCCGACGGCACCACCGCCGTCACCGACATCATCGGCCGCCACGCCGACGGCTCGCGCTACGCCTTCGCCGGCTGGATCTTCGGCGATGAAACCCGCGCCGCCTACATGGCCATGTGCTCGATCTTCCTCTCCCGCGAAAACGCCGCGCTCCTCAACACCTATTCCAGCGAAGGCGAATGGGGAAAGTACGGCGTCGACGGCGCGGCCCAGCTTCTCAGCGCCAACAGCATTCCCGCACAGCCGCGCTCGGGCCCGGCCGACATGGGTGAGATGGGCTGGGCCCGGCTGCTGGTCGGCGGACTCGCCAACGACCTGGTGTGGATGAACACCGGCGGCAATCCCGACTTCTTCATGCTCAACGGCGGCCAGGCGCATCCGGGCGATGTGCCCGTGCTCAATCAGCCCGCCGCGCTGCATCTGATCCATTCCTGGTCGCTCAGGTCGCCGACTCGAGTCGATGGCGTCGGCGGACGCTGGCTGGCGCACGGCGCGTACGCCATGGTCGGCGCGTGCTTCGAGCCGCTCCTGGTGACCTTCATGGAGCCGGAGATCATGGCTGAGCGCTGCCTCGCCGGCGCGCCGTACCTGGTCGCAGCCCGCTTCTGGCCCGATGATCCCCGCTCCAAGCCCTGGCGCATCGTCACCATCGGCGACCCGCTCATGGTCGTGCCTCCCAAGGGCGCGCGGGAACTGCCGCGCCTGCGCATCGTCGCCGACTACGGCGAGAACCTGCTCCTCCGCGCCAAGAAGCAGATGAAGCTCGCGAGCGACACGGGCGATCCGGCGGTCGCGGGGGGGGCCTTCGCCGAGTCCATCCGCATCCTCGACATGCTCGGCAAGGACGACATCGCCATCCAGATGTGGACGCTCGCGCTGCAGAAGGACATTCCCAGCGGTCGGGCCGCTTCAGCCGCACTGGGCCCGCTCTTCCGCGCTCGCGATGAAGAAGGGTTCATGCGCGCCTGGAGCGAAGGCGGCCCGCGCAACCCGCTGCAATATGACATGCTCTGGCAGCTCGTCGGCCCGCGATTGGGAGCAGGCGGAGTTGGAGGTGGGGGGGTCAGCCGCGATGATCTTCTGCAGATGGAGGCTGCAGTGCGCAGCGACCTGCCCGCGTTCGATGTCGAACGCCTCGCCCCGGCCGTGCTGCGCGTGTGCGGCAAGGACCAGCTCCGCGAATTCCTGCAGCGCGAGATCGCCAAGGCCAAGGACCCCGAACAGCAGCGGCAGCTCCGCGAGATCGCGGGGAAGTATTGAGGGCGGGCTTGAGGCTTGAGAAGTAGGCATGAATGTGCGCGCACGCGAACGAGCGAGCCGAGCCGTCCTCGGCCCGCGCCCCCGCAGGGAGAGCCTTGATGACTTGCGCCGTCGGGAGCAATTCAAATCAGAGGTAATCTGGTAGAACCGAGCAGGAATCGTCCTTCCCCGTCGAGTGCGTGTTAGATCAACCGATCACGGGCAAGCCCACGCTACGCAAATACTCAAACGTGGCGTCGTAGTAAGACGGCGACCTGGTCGGATCATCGCTGTCGCCTGTGGGCACGACAACCACCATTCCTTGGCGCGCGCGAGTGAGCAAAACGCGATATGCGTTCTTGAGATAAGCCTGCCGAGACTCCGCTCTGATTCGCTGCCACCTGTCACCACGGAACGACCAATGACGCCAACCATCGGGTGTGTATCGAAAGTCACCATCCCAAACCACGCAGGCCCAATCGAGCTCAAGCCCTTGCACATGAAACTCGGTGGCTACATCCTCGAGGTAGTAGGAAGACCGAACGTCTTCCTTCGAATCCAGAAACCAGTGAATGGGATCGATCGGCGCGCGAACGTCGATCGCGTAGGGTTTGAGCCGCTGTGCCTGCGACGATACTACGAGACCATAGCGCTCCGTTCCCCTGGCCTTTGCCTTGAGCCAGCTCTTTGCTTTGCTCAGATCGCGTGTGAGCACAATCGGGTAGCGGTCGCGAAGATTGTCAAGCAAATAGCGAGCGGCGACTGCATCAAGGTCGAGCACGTGTTTTACGAAAGTTGACAAATGCTCTGCTCGGAACGAACGCATTGACACTGCCAAGTGCAAGTCGTCATGGAAATGGACGTTCTTGCGGTCCTTGAGAAGATCGAGCGCTTCCCCGGCTGCGAACTCGGAGTCTTGAAGCCGCGGCGACAAGTGAATATGCCAGCGCGGGAACGACCTCAGCACGGCACGGACCCACTCCCCGATTCCCGCCTCTCCCGTATTGATCTCTTGTCCACCGCCTACAAGACAAACGACGGCGGCCCAGTCGCTATGGCGGTCCATGCACGAGATAAGAAACTCCGGTTCCGACATCGCGAAATCTGGACGCTGCTTCTTGCGAAGCATGAATGACGCAGTTTGCGCATGGTCCCAGGCCCTTTGCGCCTCATCGAAGAGCACGACATGTTCATTCGGTGCACGCTCGGTATCAACCAAGCATTCGTCGCGAAAGTTATGGACGTTCTGAATGAACGCCTTGACTTCACTACGAGCCTCACCTTTCTTGATCTTTGAACCGATCTCGGACGCGCGCCGCACTCTATCGCATGCCAGAGCCTCACGGAGTATCGCAACGAGAGGCCCGTTTCCAGAAAGATAGACGCTGTAAAGATCATCAGCCTCGTTGATGTGTTTTGTAGCGATGTTCAGGCCTACAAGCGTCTTGCCCGCTCCGGGCACACCGGTCACAAGACAGATTGACTTGTAACCGTTATTGCGAGATTCACGAATGATGCGCGACACTGCATCAGAGGTACCTGAAAGGTTCTTAGCACTCGCATCGCTTCGCGAAATTTCTTGAACGGCATGCCCACCGTAAAGTGCCATAGCCGCCTCGATAATCGTGGGTGTAGGCGAGTACCGTCCCGTCGACCATTGTCGAGTATCGATCACTGCACCATTGCAGAACGTGAGAACTTGCTCAATGATCTCCCCCAACTCACGAGGTGTTGCGTGGATCGGAGTGAGCAATCCGTCACGACCGAGAGTCAATTTACAGCTTGATGTCGATGCCGTCGCGCGGGTCGCGATGAGTACAGGCGCGATTGGCTTGTCGTGGCTCGTACTGTGGAAGTTTTTCAGGTCGAGCGCGTAGTCCCACACTTGATCGGTGCCCCTCGCCGCAAAGTGCCTTTCTCCGACCTTGAATTCGAGGACGAACAACACGTGCCGTAGAAGCAGCAGCACATCTATCCGTCTCCCAACTCGCGGCACTACGAATTCAAATGCAATCCAACCCTCGTCTCGATATCCGGGGAGAATGGATTGCAAAATCCTGATTTGCTCGATCCACGCATCGCGCTGCGTGGGTTCTATTGCGAACGAACTACCCGCAACAAGCGCCGCGATAATCGATTCTTCACTGTCGGACAGAAATTTGGCGATTGAGGCAGAGTAATACGCGCGCGATCTGGCTGGCGTTGGTGAGGTGATTGCATCTTTATGTTGAGAATCGTTGGCCATGGCCGTGGCGTCGCCGCGGAGCGGCACACCCGCCAGGATACTGGAATCGAGATCGAAACCTCCGGTTCGCCTGGCTCAAATTGCCGGCATTTCCGTCACTGGATGCCCGCCTGCGCGGGCATGACGGGCGAGCACTTCAGCGCTGGCATGACGGCCCGGGCCCTTTCGCGCGGCAACCGCCTTAGAACTTCACCGACCCGAACAGTCCCACGAACAGTGGGGCGTCGTAGTCGGACTTGGCCAGGCCGTTGCCGTTGGAGTCATCGAGCGAGACTTCGCCGCCGAACGCGACGCCTGCGAGGGCTTCGACGGAGACGGTGGAATTGGGCCGCCACGATGCGCGGAGCCACATGGGCGTGGACTCATCCTGGCCGACGTTGCCGTCTTCCAGCCGGAAGCGCGAGTAGGAGGAGCCTGCGCCGAGGGCGAACTCCCACTTCTTGAAAGGTGACCAGATGAGTTCGACGCCGGTGAGTTCGATGCTGCTGCGGCCGCCTGAGGGCCCGGCGTTGGAGATGCGCCAGTTGTTGGCGAAGTTCCACTGGATGATGATGAGTGGGAAGACGCGGATGTCGTCTTCGATCTGGCTGGTGATGGTGAGTCCGCCGCCGATCAGGAGCTTGTCGTTGACCCTGTACGTCACGCCGCCGAGGCCGCCGAAGTTGAACGCGTCGCCCCAGTCGGCACCGCTTTCGGCGTTGAACTGGAAAATGGGCCCGCCGAAGACGGACCAACTGTCGTTGATGGCCCAGTTGGCGGCGAAGCCGAAGCCGACGTTGTAGATGTCGTGCCAGGGATCGAGCGCGCCGAAGCTGTCGACGACGGTGGGGTCGCCGTTGAAGTCGTATGAGGCGACGCCGAAGTTGAGTCGGAAGTCGAGGGCGAGGTCGCTGCTGACGTCGGTGGCGACGTTGAGTCCGCCGGTGAGGCGATCGACGCTGAGGTCGCCGCCGGTGTCGAGATCGCTCTTGAAGCTGGAGGTGTATCCGCCGCCGAAGGTGAAGCGGAACTCATGCCCGACGCCCGCTTTGCCGGCGTCGTTGGCCTCTTCGCCCTGGAACAGCGGCAGGTCGCTGGGCGGCGGCTCGGGATTGGCCTGGGCCAGCGCGGGAACCGAAAGCGCCGCGGCGCTGAGCGCGGCGGCGGCGAGACGAAGGGAACGATGAGAGACGTGGGGCACCGCGAACTCCTGATGAACGATCCCGTGGCAAGGGCCGATGACGTGAATCGAAGCGCGATAGAGCGTAAGCGAACCGGCGGCGGATGCAAGCGGCGGCAGCGTTTCCACCGTCTCTTGCAGCGTTTTCCACGTGACTCTTGCGCGCCTTCACGCGTCGCCGCGGCGCGGCGCCGCTCAGCGGGCGGAATCCCGCAGTTGTTCGATCATGCGCTCGATGTATCGCCAGGCGTTGAGTTCGCGCCGGATGGTGGCAAGTTGATCGGGGTTCGTTGGCTGTGACGGCGCGGCCGCATGTGGGGGGCCGAGTTGTGCGAACTGGCGGCGGATCGACTCGACATGCTGCTGGCGTTGGGCCGCGGCCCACACGTCCATGCGCTCGCGCTCGTGCGCTTCGCCGCCGGCGAGAGCGGCTTCCATATCCTGCCGGATCTCGAGCATCTCCATCAGGAAGCCGTCGGGCAGCGATTTGTCCTGCTCCTTCGATGGGCCGCCCAGCAATGCGAGCATGAGATTGGCTCGCTGCTCATCATCGGCAAGCACGGCACGGGCGTCGTTGATGGCGGCGGACTCGCGCTGGGCCTGCTCGCGCAGCAGCGGATCAGCCGCATCTCCTCCGATTCGATCAGGATGCAGCGCGGCAGAGCGGCGCAGATACGCGACCTGCAGCGCGCGCTGATCGAGATCAAACGCGCGCGGCAGGCCGAGAAGGGTGAAGGCGTCATCGGACATTGGTCCATCGAGTGTATGCGCCGGCGATCAGTCCTTGATGGCGTCGCGCAAGATGCGCTCGACTCCCTTCCAGTCGCCGCGAATCCTGATGCGCTCGTGCAGCGCCGCGAACGTTTCCAGGCCTGCGCGACGCAAGGAATGGATGGCTGCCTTCGCGTGTCGCTCCGGGAAGAACCCTTGGTACAGGCATCCGCGCCACGGCCAGTGATCAAGCGGGCATTCAATCCAGTATGGCAAGTGGTTGAAGAATCTCTCCGGCTTGACGCCGAACGCGTCGATGTACTCGCGCGGCAGATCATGTTCGACGTTGCCATTGGGTGGAAGGATCTTCACGACCGTCAGGCCAAGATCGTCCTGGCCAGGGTCAAGCAGGCCTTCGCGCATTTGCCTGCGGATGAGACGTTCACTGCTGATTTGATGCCCAGCCGCCATGCTAGACATGTAACCGTAGATATGGCCTTTGACCTCGGGATCGGACATGCTTAGCCGCGCATCGGGCAATGCACGAATGTAGTCGGGGATGTTGCGACGTTCATGGCGCGTCGATTCAGGAATGCTGGGTCGAATTGGATTCATGCGTGAGAGCCCCTTTCGCATCACGCAGCGCGCAGGAGCGCGCTCGAAAGCGCGGCAGACACCATGTCTGCCTCGGTGGTTCGCGAACCTGAAGTTGTCGTGCGAATCCGTCCTTTGTTGCTTCGCTTTCAAGCCGTATCGATCCCCGGAGAATTCCGGGGCTGGCATTGGCACCTTGGCTGACGTCGCCAGGTTGCCGGGTGATCATGGGGCCAGAGCCCTAGCACCGCTCGTGATAGACAAAACAAAAGTACGCATGCGTCGCGCAACGTCAAGCACGAATTTCGAATTTCATATTATGTCGATGCCACACTGTTGGCAGCGGCTCGCGAGATTGTCATTGGGTCACCAGTTCAGCGCCTCGATCATGATGCGCTTCACGCTTTCCCAATCATGCTCGACCTTGATGCGCTGGTGCATGGCTTCGGTGAACGCCAGGTTCTCTCGAACCAGCGCGAGCACCGCCCGCTCCGCGTCCGCGTATGTGGCGAATCCCAGGGGTAACGCCGTGCGCGACGGGCATCGTGGATTGCGGCAATTCACCACCCAGCGCGGTTCGCGTATGTCGGGCGTGTCGTAATATGACAACGACTCGACATCATGATGCGCGAGTTGATACTGAATGAACAGATCGCCGACGAGGACATCCGTGCTGGCCATGTGCCGACGGTATGAAGCGCGCCGACCGCGTCAAGCGCGCATGCAAGCAGGGGCGAAGCGCCGCTGCCACCCTGTCGGCAGTCAGGACAAAATCGACGTTGCATGGGCCGGCGTCAGTTCTTCTGCTTTTCGAGCCCCAGGTGCTCGAGGTACGCATCCATGTTCGGCTCGCGGCCGAGGAACTCGGTGATCATGTCGATAGCGTCGACCGTGCCGCCGCGCGAGAGGATCATCTTGCGGTATTGCATGCCCGCCTTGGGATCGAGCATGCCCAGTTCCTTGAAGCGGCTGAACATGTCCTGCGCGTACACCAGGCTCCACTGGTAGCCGTAGTACCCCGCAACGTAACCCGGGTTGGAGAGGTGGCCGAACGCCGCCTGGAACCAGATGTTGGGAATCGCGCCGTACAGCTCGACCTGCGGATACATGTCGTTGGCGATCTTGGTGGTGTCCACCACGCCATCGGCGTCGTTGTGATACGCCTGATCGACAAGTCCGTAGTAGAACTGGTGTTCCGCGAACAGGCCCGAGCCGAGGTTGCGGGCGGCGATCATGCCGTCGAGCAGTTCCTTGGGCAGCGGCTCGCCGGTCTTGTAGTGCTTGGCGAAGGTGTTGAGCACGTCGGCGTTCCACACCCAGTTCTCGAACATCTGCGAAGGCGCTTCCACGAAGTCGCCTTCCACGTCGGTGCCGGAGAACTGTGCGTAATCCGATTCGGTCAGAATCGTGTGCAGACAGTGGCCGAACTCGTGGAAGAACGTCTCCACCTCATCGTGCCGCAGCAATGATGGCTTGTCGGCGGTGGGCTTGGTGAAGTTGCACACGAGCGCAGCGAGGGGAAGCTCGATCGTGCCGTCGGCCCACTTCTTGCGCGGGATCAATCCCCATTGCGCCGCATGGCTGTACTTGTTGGGCCGCGGATACAGGTCGATGTAGAACTCGCCGAGCTTGGCGTTGCTGGCCTTGTCCCACACTTCGTAGAGCTTCACGTCCTCATGCCAGATCGGACGGTCCTTGATCTGCCCGGCCTTGGCCTTGTCGGTCACGTCGCGATACTCAAGCCCGTACAGGCTCTGGGTGATGCTGAACAGGCCGTCGACGACGCTCTGCATGGGGAAATACTGCTGCACCTGCTCGCTGTCCACCGCGTACTTGGTCTGCGCCAGGTACTTCTCGATGAACGACTGGTCCCAGGGGTGCAGCGTGGCGCTTGGATTCTTGGTCTGCTCGCGCAGCGCCGCGGTGTATTCATCGAAATCCTGTTTGGCCTTGACGCGCACCAGCGGGCGCAGCTTCTCGTAGAACGCCGTCACCGCCGCGGAGTTCTTGCTCATGCGCACTTCGCATTCGAAGTCGCAGGCGTCCTTGTATCCCAGCATGTGGGCGGCTTCGATGCGCAGCTTCAGCAGCTTCTCCAGCACCGCGACGTTCTTCTCGCCGCCCTTGCGCTTGTACGCCGTCCAAACCTTCTGCCGCGTGATTTCGTTGGTGCACATGTCCATCACCGGCTGAAACGTCGGATAGTCCATGGTCACGTAGTACAGGCCGTCGGATGACGTCAACGCATCGATGAACTCGCTGGGCATGCCCGCGAGCTCCTCGCGCGTCACCGGCACCATGGTCTCGTCATCGCGGATGTTCTTATCGAACTCGATCTGCAGCCGCGTGATCTCCTGCTGAATCTTCAGCAGCTCAGCCCGCTTCTCCGGCGAAAGTTCCATGCCGGCCCGGCGGAAGTCGCGCATGGTTTCCTTGAGCAGCCGCGCCTGCACCGGGTCGAGCTTCACCTTCTGCATCGAGACGCTTTTCACCGCCTCGAAGAGCTTCTGGTTCTTGCCCAGGGCCAGCAGCCAGTTGGTGAAGTCCTCCTCGGCCTGCGAGCCGCGGTCCCGCGTGGCCGCGTCGGTCGAAACATGGGCCATGAACTGGACCATGTTCGTGTCGATCTGCAGATGCTCGATGATGTCGTCCATCGCGCCGATGGTGTTGTCGAAGGTGCGCTGCGCCTCGGGAATCGCCAGGATCTTCTGCACCCGCGCCTCGGCGGCCTTGAGCGCATCAGCGATGGGCGACTGCGGATTGATTTCCTGGGCACGCGCCGGCGATACGCACGCCAGCAGCAGCGCGATGGATGCGGAGAGGACGGACGCTTTGAGCGACTTCAACACGGCGGGGCCTTTCG
>CAZCGB010000005.1:0-17773 GCA_964498045.1 uncultured Isosphaeraceae bacterium | reverse complement strand
GCTCACGCTGGAGCTTGAAGTCGCCGGCCCGCGCACGCCCCTTGTCGGCGCGACGCTCGACGAACTGGCCGCCAAAATCAATCCAGGGATCGACGGCATTTCGCTCCGGCGCGCGCAGAAATGGTCGCATGCGTTTCCCGCGCAGATGCGCCTGACCAATCTGGGAGGCGAGGCGGTACGCACGATCACAAACCTTGCCTTGAACGCAGGCATTTCCATGGTTGAAATGAAGGACATTGGCGCGATCGACGACGCGTCGTTCTACGCGATCTCCACGATCGATCTGGCGCAGGCGGGGCCGGCCTCGACTCCGGTACGGCTTTTTCGCGGCGAGGTTCTCGTGACCGAAGACGAAATCACGCGCAATCGAATTTCGACGCTGGCCGATGACCTCGCACAGCACATCCTGCGTTGCCGCTGGCCGGAGCCGCCGGAAGGCCAGACGCGCTTGCCCCTGGGGTTCATGGGTGACTACAGCCCCGCCACGGATCAATTCTCGCCGACCGCCGCGCCCCCGCTCGAACAGGCGTTGTGCGCCCTGGCGTTGACGCGCTACGCGCAACTGCCTGCGACGGACCCGGCGCGCGCAAAGGACGCCGCTGTCGCCGTGCGGCAGGCGCTGCGCGACTTGGCGGAAGTCGCGCCAGGTGAAGCCGACGCAACCGAGGATGCTGCCGCGTGCGCCGCCATGCTCATGGTCGCATGCGACATGCCATCGTGTTTGGGTGACTCGGCCGTGTCGAAGATGATCCAGGCGGCGCGATTGCGCCTGGAATCAACTTTCGATCAAGAACGTGGCTTCATCGAACTGGACGCTGACGCGGACGCCGACGGCAAGCCGGGCAAACGCGCGATCAATCCGATGACCAGAGCAATGATCGCGTGCGCGTGGGTGAGACTGCTTGGCGCGAAAGTCGATGTGCTGCCCGCGCCCGACGCGGCAGTCATTCGGGCCGCGCTTGATGCCGCGTGGGAATCAACCGCTGAGCCGCAACGTGTTGCGCTGCTGCCATGGATTGGCTGGGCGGAGGCCGCCTATGCGCAGGTCACCGGCGAGAATCTCGCCCATGTTGAGGAGATGCAGAGGCTTGCGAGCGCACTCGATCGGGTGCGTGTTGACGCCAAGGCTGCATCAATTGATCCGGACCTCATTGGCGGGCTGGCGTTGACCGGTGAATTTGATGATCGACCAAGGCCAACCGCTCAAACACTTCGCCCAGCTGCCTGGCTGGCCTTTGTTGCCAGCGATAGCCGATTGACCCCTGCCAGCCAACAGGCGGACGCCTGGACCGGGCAACTGCAAAACTTGCGGTTCATCTGCCAGCTGGCCGTGAGCGACCTGCGGGCAGCCACCTTGCGCCACCCAAGCCGAGCGTCGGGCGGAATCTGCGCTTCGGTTTGGGACACCCGCCAGCCGGTCGCCGCTCAAGCCTTGGGTTTGCTCACAGCTGTGGAAACCCTGCGATGTTGGCCGAAAACCCCCTAGAGTCCCGTGGATTCAGTCGATACCCGCATTGTCCGCGAAACAATGCGGTTTTTCCCAACATTCCCTGCCTGCCGAATATACTCATGTGTATCTGTGTGGTTGGAGTCTTCGGGCCTCGGTGATCCGCGTGGATCGATTGGCCGCATGACGTCCATCACACATTGGAGTGTGCCATGCCCAGCTTCGTTTCAGCGCCCCGTTCACTTGTTGGTCTGGCTCTTGGAGCCGTGGCGATGATTGGATCGTCCGCGTCGGCACAGAGTCTCTCGGACCGAATCGATCATGTGATGCAGCAGCGCACTCGCGCGCAGGCCAACAACCAGACCAAGGGCACGCTGCTCAGCACGCTGTTGTACACCGACGTTTCGGTGCAGTTCAACCAGACGCCGCTGCGCGATGCGATGAAGTATCTCGAAACCGTGCTCGGCGTGAACCTCGCGTGCCGCTACAGCGACGACAAGAATTCCAATGGTTCGGGCATGGATCCCGACGCGCCCATCACGCTCACCACAGAGAACGCGCCGGCGATCAATGTCATTGAAATGGTGCTTTCGCAACTCAGCGACGGCGACCCCGCCACCTGGCAGTTGCGTGACGGATACATCGAAATCGGCACAAAAGAACGCTTGAGCGTTCCCAGCGCCCGCGAGCTTCGTTATTACCCGATTCGTGATCTGCTCTTTGAACCGCCGAACTTCGACAACGCGCCCCAACTCGATCTTGACGCGGCGCTCAATCAGGGACAGACCGGCACCGGCGGCGGCGGCTCGGGCGGCGGCGGCGGATTTGGCGGCGGCGGAGGTGGTGGCGGAGGCGGCGGCGGTGGCGGCGGCAGCACGGGCGGATCGATCTTTGGCGAGTCCGGAGATGATCCAGAGCGATTGACTGAAGCCGAGAAGGCGCAAGCCGTCATCGATCTCATCGTTCAGACAGTTGAACCCGATGCATGGGACGTCAACGGCGGCGAGTACGCCACCATCCGGTACTACCAGGGCACGCTGATCATCCGCGCTCCCGATTACATCCAGCGACAGATCGGCGGCTATCCGTTCGCCACGCATGCCGTCAACGCCAGCGCAATCAAGACGCCGGGCTCTCGCTACGTGACGTTCACCGGCGCACTCTCTGACGTGAAGATCGCCGGCGTGAAGGTCAGCCCGCCCTTCACCGGGTCGGCCGGCGGATCAGGCGGCACAACCGCTTCTGAGGCCAAGCCCGGCAGCGGCAAGACGCCACCCGCCTCGGGTTCAAGCAAGCCCTGACCAAGTGTTTCTTGCCAGCACGCCCGTCAACACGGGCGTGCTGTGTTTCCGCACATCTTTCGCTGGGAACTCATCACACCCGTCGGCGGGAGCAGCATGTTGCGTATTCCGCGTCCATACTTTTGCGCCGTCTTCGCCGCAGTTTTGTTGTGGGTGCCTTGCTCACAAGGCAAACAGGATGCTGCGACGGGCCGAACCGTCGGCGGCGGAGTGATCGCCGATTCGGCGGTTGATGATGACCAGGACCGTGCACGGCTTCTGGGTCTGCTCACGTATCGAATCGTGAACGTCGAATTCGACCGCACGCCCGCGCGACAGGCGCTCGACGAGATCAAGCGTCAGGCTTCCCTTCCATTGATCGTACGCTGGAACACCGACGCAATGGCCATGGGCATCGATCCAGACGCGCTGATCTCACTCAGCGAAACCGGCGAAAGCGCGCGCACGGTGCTGGAGGCGCTGCTTGCGCAATGCGGGAAGCCCGCCACCGACGAAGAATGCACTTGGCAGATTCGGCGCGGCTACATAGAAGTCGGCACAAAGCGCCGCCTCGCAGTGCCCGCCGCCCGCAGCATGCGCCTCTACGATGTCAGCGATCTGCTCATCGAAGCGCCGGACTTTGACGGCGGCGACTCGCGCAAGACGCCGCTCGCGCTCGCGGTGGAACTCGTCGAAAGGGTCTGCGAAACCGTCGAACCCGGTCATTGGGATTTCGGCCAGGCTCCGCCTCCGGCACAAGACGATGAAGATCGTCTGATCAAGAAACCGGAAAGCCCGGCGCCGAGTCAGCCACACGAAAATTCCGCGCCCGCAACGCCGTCCGCGCCATCGCCAGCCACCCCCGCCGCGCCAGACGCAAACAACATCGCCGCACCGGTTTCGCCAAATGATCGATGGAACTGGGCGAGCATACGCGTGTGGCGCGATCGCCTGCTGGTGGTCGCTCCTGACTTCATGCATCGCCAGATCGGCGGCTATCCCGCCCCGATCGCGCCTGATGACGCCGCCGCCACTGATGATTCATCGGCTCCTTCGCACGACCTGAAATCCCGTGGCAAGGAGCGGCAGCCATGATGCGGCGTCGTTGGCCATGCGCGATCGTCGCCGCATTGCTGGGTGTTCTCGCGCCTGCAGGCAATTTCCTGGCGCATCCAACGTCGCCGCCGCGGGGCGCCGGATTGCGCGTCGTCGAGCCTGCCGACGGTGATCGCGCGAAGCTTCTTGGCGTGCTCACGTTCACGAAGATGTCGGTGTCGCTGGATGACGTTCCAGCGCGCGACGCGTTTGCCGCAGTGAGTGAGGCTCTGGGCGTGTCAATCGTCGGTCGGTGGAGCAGCGACAAGGCCGGGCATGGCCTGGACGCCGAGGCTCGCGTGACCATGCATGTCGAGCGTGTGCCTGCCCGACAGGTCATTGAGGAACTGCTCGAACAATGCGAGGAGTACGAAGACTGCACGTGGCAGTTGCGGACAGGCATGATCGAGGTTGGCACGAAGGCCCGGCTGGCGGTCCCCGCCGCTCGCGAACGATTGCGCTACGACCTCACCGATCTGCTGCTTGAGCCTCCCTATTTCGCGCACGATCCGGGCGGTTTCGCGAAAATGGACACGCCGTACGTCGATTCGGTGTTGGGGGAAGAATCGCGCGAGGCCCTGCGCAACGGCGACCCGCCGCCGCGGAAGACCAAGCCCATGATCATCCACGAACTGGTGGAAGGCTTGTCGGAGACCATCGAACCCGGGCACTGGGATGTCGAGTCGATCATGAATCCCGGCGCGACCACGCCCGTCGAAGAGGCGGATGAGGAAGAAGCCGCATCGCCGACGTCGCCACCTGACGCTTCCGCGCCGTCCGGTGGCGGCAAGCCGGCAAAGGCCACGAAAACGTCGGTACGGCGCAACGCCGCGGCATGGGCGTCGGCGCGCGAGTTCCGCGATTCGCTGTTCATCACCGCGCCGGACTTCATGCATCGCCAGATCGGCGGGTATCCGCAGCCGATCAGGCCCGCCGACGTCGAAACCGTCCGCGTCGTGACGTCGCCCGCCGCGACGAATCGTTGACCAGACAGCGCACGTCCGGCGGAACCTGTGGGAACGCCTTGGCCCAGCCGCATGCAGCCGAAAAGATCGGGAGACGGATTGGGGTTATCCTCATGGCTGGAACAGTTCGGCGCGATCAGTGTCTTGTCCTCGGCTGACGCCGACGGCAGGACGAACCTGGGCCGCGGCGGAACTGTTCACAGCCGATCTCCAATTCCCTCCAAGCATCACTCGGAGCATCCATGATCCCCAGCGCCACACGCATCGCTCGAACGCTGTCTGCAGTCCTTTCATCGCTGCTGCTCTCCGTCACTCTGGCGGGATGCCAGAGCACGCCGCCCAAGAACAAGGGCACCTCCGGCGGGCGAATGGAGACGACAACTGATGCATCCTCGGAAGCCAACAGCCGCGACCTGCGTTCCGCGGACCTGGTCAACGCCACGGACCGCATGGCGGCCGACATCGCCTCGCGGCTGGACATCAACAACCGCCAGAGTCCTCCGCGCATCGTCGTCGGCAAGATTGAGAACAAGACCAGCGCTCCGCAGCAGAACTACCAGGTGTTTCTCCAGCGACTTCGCGCCCAGCTGAACGCCTCGGGCGCTCGCAGCGGATTGCAGTTCATCCGCGAGCGGCAATTCGTTGAGGACACGCGCAACGAGGAATACGGCAATTCCGATCCCAACGCCACCGCACAGGCGTATGCCAGCAAGGCCGACTATGTGCTCACATGCGAAATCCACGATCTGCCCAGCGGTGACACGAATTACTACCTGCTCGATTACCAGCTTGTGCAGCTGCGCGATGCCGCGAGCGGACCGGACGTCGGGGCCGGCGCGATCGTGTGGGAGAACTCCTACGAGGTGAAGTTCAAGTGACCACGCCGTCTGGTCCCACGTACGGCAGTGGCACGAAATTGGTGGCGCTCTGCATGACGGCGATTTTTCTCACGGCGTGCGCCGGCGCGCCGAAGTCCCGCACCACGTTTCTCAACAACGCCGACCTGGTCGCGATGACTGATCACATGGCTGCGTCCTTCGCGGCCGATCCGATCATCGGCGAACGCACGCCGCAAAGTCCGCCTTGGGTGGTCTCGCTCGCCCGGGCGCAGAACTTCACCAATCAGATCATTCCCGACCGCGAAAAGTGGCTGTACATGGCCCGGCTGCGCGCGCAATTGCAGCAGAGCGAGATCACCCGCCAGCGCAACATCACCTGGGTGATTCCGCCCGAGCGCTGGCCGATGGTGCAGGAGGAGCTTGGCGACGCGCCGCCTGAACTTCGCCGCAGGCCCACGCACGAGATGACGGCTGAATTTGGCGCGCTGACGAATACATCCGGCAAGGGCCGCAGCGATTCCTATTTGTGCGAGTATCAGCTTGTGGACCTGAACGACGGCGCGATCGTCTGGAGCGACAAATGGGAGGTGAAGCGGGCGCTTTCAGGGAAGACGTATGACTGATGCTGAAGCACAAGCGCCAGTCAGTGCGCGGAAGGCAGGAGAAAGTCTCTCCGAACTCGGTGCGATGAACGCCTGGCAGCCTGCTGTTCGTGTCGTGCTTGCTGTCTTCTTCTCTCTGCTGTCGGTCTTGTGCCTCACCGGCTGCGGATCGCATCGCGTCAACTACGCCGCAATCGATTCGTACTACCGCTACCAGTTCACCGACGCCCGACAGTCTCTGCGGGATGCCTTGGATGAAAATGGAGGGCACGAGAACAACGACACCATCCTCAACAACACGCGCCTGGGCATGGCGTCGCTCGCCGACGGCGACCTGCGCGAGGCCGAGTCGGCCCTGGGCAAATCCTTCGATCTTCTTTCAACCGCAGGATTGAACAAGGACCGAACCGTCGCCGCCGTGCTTGACCACGAAGGCGTGCGCATCTGGAAGGGGGAGCCGTTCGAGCAGGCTCTGACCTATCACTACGTCGCGCTGACGTACGCCTTGCAGGGCGATTGGGAGAACACCCGCGCCGCCGCCGCAAACTCGCTGTTCAGGCTGACCGACTTCGGCAAGGATCAGAGCGCCAAGGCCGCGGCGAAGCGAAGTGGAACCGCTGACGCGTCCGCCGCCGCCGACTACACCGCCGTGGACACCAACTTCGCGCTGGGCTTCCTCATGCAGGCGATCGGCAGCGACCTCGCAGGGACCGCCGGCGCGAAGGAGCAGTTCGACGCCGCCTTGCGCATCAACAGCGATCTCAAGCCCGTCATCGACCGCCTGCGCGCCCGCGACTACGACACGCTTCTGATCGTCGATTACGGACGCGGCCCGTCCAAGCACGCTTACGGCACCGACGGCGAGCTTGCGGAGTTCACGCCCAACGAGGCCATGCCCGGCCGCGTCATCGTCACCGCCGACAACCAGGTCCTCGCCCGCGCGAATCCCGCGTGCGACGTCAACGCCATGGCGCAGGACCTGCGGTGGAACAACCTGGAAGGCGTGCGCAAGGCCAAGAGTTTCGTGGGCAACGCCCTGCTGGTGGGCGGCGCTGTGGCCACGGGCATCGGCGCGAGCAACAACAACGGCGCGGCTGCACTCGCGGGCGTGGGCGCGATGGCCCTGGGCCTGCTCACCAAGGCCGGCTCCAAGGCCGACACGCGCTACTGCGAATACATGCCGCAGTGCGTCTACCTCGTGCCCTTGACGCTGGCGCGCCCCAGCGACGTCACCGTGCAGATCACCAACCGCCCGGCCGCGACCATGCTGATGAGCCAGGTCGCGCCAGGAAGACTCCGCAAGCCCACGGTGATCTATCTGCGACTGTTCCGCGACGGCGGCGGAACCGACCTCTCCTGGCTGACCCGACGCCGACCCGTCTACACCAACGACCACACCGGCGTCGCGCGCGGCGACGGCGCATCGCCCTGGATCCTCGGCGGACGCGACGTCTCCGCCCCCACGCGCGAGACGCTCGCCGCCTATCAGGCCAGCGGTTTTCTCGCCGGATACACCGTCGGCGAACTGCAACGCGTCTATCAGGATGAAGGCCTGCACATCGGCAGCGGCATGATGGACTTGCCCAACACGAAGCCGGAGGTGCGCGATGACTCGTACCGGCACGTGCTGGAAGGCGGCACGGGCGTGTTCACGCCCCAGCCGTATTCGATGGGCTATCAGCGCATCATGAACTCTCGCGTACGGGCGTACAAGCCGCAATCCGATGCGGCAAGGAATGCCGCGGATGCGGTTCGTGTCCGGGAGCAGGAGATGTCCGCTCCAGCCGCCGCGCCGGTCGTCTCGCCCCCCACTTCCTCGACACCGAGCGCTTCGCCCTCCAAGGTCCCTCTGCCGCGCATGCGCCCCGTCGATACCATCACCACGCTTCCCACTACTCGTCCAAACAAGATCGAGCCGACTAACCAGCCCGCGTCCGTCCCGGAGAGCCAGCCCAATGACTCATCGCAGCCATGAACGTCTCACGAACCTTTCGCGCAACAGCAGCGTGGCGTCCGCCTTCGCGCTCGTCATCGCCTGCGCGTTCACGCTCACCGGCTGCAAGTCCGACCCCGACACCTCGCCCGGCACCGGCAAAGGAGACACCTATCCCGCGCCGATGAACGACCCGCAGATCAGCGTGCTCGATCCGTCGCTGCGAAAGGTGATCGTCTTCCAGCCGGCCAACATCGCGCGCGAAGCCGGGGGAGACCGCATCCTCAACGTGCAGGTCCCCGTGCGCAACATCACCGAGACCCAGTACAAGATCGAGTACCGCTACCTCTTCTTCGACGGCAACGGCCGGCAGCTCGAACCCGTGCTCGGCTGGAAGGGCGTGCTGCTCGATCCCAAGCAGGTCGCCCGGCTCGAAGGCCCGGCCTCGCTCGTCAACGCACGCGACTACCGCCTTGAAGTGCGCTGGCAGCAGTGATCTGATTCATTCGCCCGGCCGTTGCGGTGAATCAAGGGCGATCGCCGATATCCCCTGCTTCGCATGTCGCGCGACGAGACGTCCAGAATCCAACGGCTGCGGGGCGACCTGCGCCGCATCTACGCCGACGCGCTCGCATTCAGCGTGATGGTCGGCTCGGGCGAGACCTACCTCGCCGCGTTCGTGCTCGCGCTCGGGCTTGGTGAACTCAACGCGGGCCTCATCGCCAGCGTGCCCATGCTCGTGGGCGGCATGGTGCAACTGGTCTCGCCCTGGGCAGTGCGCAGGCTCGGCTCGCATCGCCGCTGGGTGGTGATGTGCGCGATCACGCAGGCCTGCGCGTTCGTGCCGCTGGTCCTGGGCGCATCGCTCGGCCACCTGCCTCTGGCAGCGGTGTACCTCATCGCATCGATGTACTGGGGCGCGGGGCTGGCGACCGGGCCGGCGTGGAACACCTGGGTGAGCACGCTGGTGCCCCGCGGCATCCGCGCCAACTACTTCGCCCAGCGCAGCCGCACCGCGCATTTCGCCGTGCTCTGCGGCCTCGTCGGCGCGGGGCTCTCGCTGCAACTGGGCGAGACGCTGGGCGCGCCGCTCACCGCCTTCGCCGTCATCTTCGCCATGGCGGGCGCGGCACGGTTCATTTCCGCCTCGCTGCTCTTCCGACAGTCCGAGCCGGTCAAGCCTGATGAGGACCATCGACACGTCGGCTGGACGCAGTTCATCGCGCGCTTCCGGCACGGCCAGGACGGGCGTCTGCTGGCGTACATGCTCGCGACGCAGTTGGCAGTGCAAATCTCCGGCCCGTACTTCACCCCGTTCATGCTCAAAAAACTCGAGTTCTCATATGCGACGTACCTGCTGCTAATCGCGACGTCGTACCTGGCGCGCATGGCGGTGCTGCCCTGGCTTGGCCGCTGGGTCCGCGCCGCGGGCGCGAGGCGCGTGCTGTGGTTCGCGGGCGTGGGCGTGGTGCCGCTGTCGGCCATGTGGCTGGTGTCGTCGAGCGTTGAGTGGCTGATCGTGGTGCAGTGCGTCGCGGGCGCGGTGTGGGCGGCGTACGAACTCGCCACGTTCCTGCTGTTGTTCGAGACCATTCCCGAAGAGGAGCGCACCAGCGTGCTGACGCTGTTCAACGCCTCGCACGCCCTCGCGACCGTCGCTGGCGCGGGCCTCGGCGGCTGGCTGCTGCACGCGATGGGCACTGATCGCCAGGCGTACCTGATGATCTTCGCGTTCTCCGGCGGCGTGCGCATCGTCACGCTCGCGCTGCTCGCACGAGCCGCGCGGACGCTGCCGGATACTGACGCGCGTCTGCGCGCGATCCTGTTGCCCACGCGCGTGCTCGCCGTCCGGCCGCAGATGGGCGCGATCGAGCGGCCGATCACGCCCGAGTTCTCGCCTCACGCGGCAAAGGTGGAGCAGGCGGTGGAATCCTCGCCGCTGCCAAGTCGCGCGCTGCTTTCAGCGGCCGTGGGCATGCGGGCACGATAGTCGCGGGTGCGGTCCATCTGGCACGGTCGGCAAAAACTGCCGATTCCGCGAATCGCAACCCGCGGGCTCGCGCTTCGCCGATCATCCTCGCATCGGCGCAACGTCATACGATTGGTCACGCACGCCGCGCCCGAACGCACCCTTTCCCGGAGCGAACCCCATGCTGGCAACGTCCGTTCAACGCCCCTTGTCGATGATTCCCGCCGTCCTCGCGCTGGCCGCGTGCCTGCTCGCGCCGGCAGCCGCGTGCGCCAGCCCGCAGGCGACGGGTGACGTCAACGGCGACGGCCGCGACGATGTGATCGTCGGCGTCGAAGGCGACCGTGTCGGCACGCATGCCGGCGCGGGCGCGGCTCAGGTCATTCTCGGCGCGGGCAACGGGCTCCGATTCAGCAACGACGTCCTGATCACGCAAGCGGTCTCGGGTTCCGCCGATGCCGCAGAGGACAACGACGCATTCGGGCGCGTCGTCGCGATGGGCGATTTCGATGGCGACGGCTTCGCCGATATCGCGGTGGGCGTGCCGCTGCAAGACATCGGCAACGCCGACGATGCCGGCGCGGTGCAGGTGTTCTACGGATCAGCGACAGGTCCGGACTTCACAAACAACGAAATCTGGTCGGAGAACTCCACAGGCATCGACGGCGTTGCCGACGACGGTGAACACTTCGGCGCGGCTCTTGCCGTGGGCGACTTCAACAACGACGGCTTCGACGATCTCGCCATCGGCGTGCCCGACGAAGCAATCAGCGGCATTCAGCCCAACGCCGGCGTCGTGTATGTGCTGTATGGCACGAATGACGGGCTGGATGACGCCGGAAGCGAAATCTGGAATCAGAATTCGCCATCCATCCTTGATGTTCCCGAGGCCGGCGATCGCTTCGGCACGACGCTCGCGGTCGGCGATTTCGATGGCGACGGCTTCGATGACCTTGCCGTCGGCGTGCCCTACGAAAGCATCAACACCATTCAGGAGGCCGGCGGAGTCAACATCATCCTGGGCGGGTCGCTGGGTCTGAATCCCATCGGCAACCAGTTCATCAGTCAGAACACCACCAACATCGACGACGTCTCGGAAGTCGGCGATCACTTCGGCATGGCATTGGCCGCAGGTGATTTCAACGGCGACGGCCGCGATGACCTGGCGATCGGCTCGCCAAATGAATCAGTCGGCACGACGCTCAACGCTGGCGGGGTCAACGTGCTGCTTGGCTCAATCTCGGGCCTGGCATCCGCGGGCGATCGCTATTTCACACAGGCCACGCCCGGCGTGCTGGAGACTTCCGAGACGGCGGATGGATTCGGGTTCGCGCTTGCCTCGGGCGATTTTGACAACGACGGCTTCGACGATCTCGCCATCGGCGTGCCGGGTGAAAGCGTCGGCTTGACCCTCAAAGCCGGTTCGGTAAATGTGCTGCGTGGCAGTGGCACGGGCTTGGTCGTCGCCAACAGCCAGCTTTGGAGGCAGGGCGTCTCCGGCGTGAATGATTCCGCGGAGTTGAACGACGCGTTCGGCGAGTCGTTGTGCGTCGGCGACTTCGACGGCGATGGGTTCGACGACCTGATCGTCGGCGTGCCGTTCGAAGACATCGGCGTCAAGAGCGGCGCCGGCGCGATTCACGCCTTCTTCGGCTCGAACCTTGGTCTTCGCGCCAACCGCAATCAGTTCATCAGCCAGGACACGCAGAACGCAGAAGGCGTCGCCAAGGCCAACGATCATTTCGGCGGGCAGCGCCTCGATCGATTTGCGCACTTCCCCTGAACCCGCGAGAGGCCATCTGTTGACGCGAACCGCCTGCTTCCGTGGACAGCTGCATGAACCATTATGAAATCTGGTGCAATCTCAAGGACGGCCGGCGCGATCTCGATTTCGCGCACGCCCTGAACGACTACCTCGGTCACCTGCAGCGCGATGGCCGCATCGAAAGCTGGCGGCTGACGCGCCGCAAACTCGGGTTCGGGCCTTCGGAATTGGGCGAATTCCACATCAGCATTCAGACGCGCGACCTGACGCAGCTCGATCATGCGTTTGAAATCGTCGCGACGCGTGCCGGCGAAATCGAACGCCTGCACGCTCCCGTCTACAGCATGATCACGAACTTTCGCTCGGCCCTCTATCGCGACTTCCCCGATCCGCAGAGAGCCGCCGCCTCGCATTGACCTCGCGAAAGGTCGGTCGCCTACTTCTCGCCTGCGCGTGGAAGGGATGACATCGTCGAGAACAGCATCAGCACGCCCAGCGTGATGACGAGGTACGGCACCTCACGGTCGATGTGCAGAATGTCGCGCTGGCGCAACAGCGACAGGATCGACGCGACGATGAGGAACGGCCCGATCACGACGCTGAGCTTGTTGAGCCCGGTGAGCATCATGAGCAGGATGCCGGAGGCGGCCAGGCCGGCCGTCCAGACCCAGTTCACCCCGGGAATGACGTTCATGGTGTTGAGCAGCCACGCGCCGCCGACGGCGATGACCATGAGTGAGATGGCGACGGATTGAGATTTGCCCTGCATCTGGAGCGCCTCCTGCGGTGATCTGCGTTCTCTTTCGACCATTGCCGCGGATGGACATGAACGAAGCGCGCTTGAGCCGCAGCGCAAGGCACGAGAAGATGACGCGGTGTCATCCGCACCGCTGAGCGCGACCATTCGACGATCTGTGCCCGATCTTGCGGCCATGGTTGTCTGCATTGCGGCAACGGTCGCCTTCGCAGTGGCGGCAATCTTTGTTTCGCGGGAATGGTGGCTGAGATTCTTCGCGCATCCGCAAGTGGATTCGGTTATCGCGGCTCAAGGCGTGACGTTGTGGCGCGAGATGCTGGGAGTGACCGCGGCGGGGCTGATGTGCGCATGGCTTATGCTGCGGCGCCTTGGACGGGCGGAGAAACCAGGCTCATCCTGTGCATCCGACGAGATGGGCCGAACCCGCCCCGTTGGATTGATTGGTCTCGTGGTCGTCGCCGCGCTGATTCGCGCGACGCGCATCAACGAGAGCCTCTGGTACGACGAGATCGCATCGTGGCGCACGTACAACGGCGGCACGAACGGCCCGGGTGCGGTGCTCGGCGCGTTCCTCGATCCCATCAACCATGTCTTTCACACCCTGCTGAATCGATGGTCGGTCGAGGCGCTGTATCCAACATTGACGCTGGAGGCGGCATTTAGAATGCCGGCCCTGCTGTTCGCCCTCATGACTGTGCCGGTGATGTTTGCACTCGGGCGCGCATCCGCCGGTGACCGAGTGGGCTGGATCGCTGCCATGCTTGCCGCCTTCGCGCCGGTGTGCGTGTTGGAGAGCGTGGAAGCCCGCGGATACGCGCAGATGATCTTCTTCAGCGCCGCGGCGACATTGGCGTTCATCCTCGCGTTTCGCCGCGCCAGCGTGCCGATGTGGCTTCTGTACGCGCTGTGCTGCGCGCTGGGCGTGTGGTCGCACTTCGTCACGGCGTGGATCGCCATCGGCCACGGAGCATGGCTTATGTGGAAAGTGTTCCGAGTGCGCGAAGATCGAACGCGATGCCTGCAGGGATTCACCGCGGTTGCGCTCGGAGGAATGTTGTCGATCACCCTGTACTCGCCGCTGCTTCCCGGACTGCTGGCATGGCGAGAGAATTTCGAAGCGTCGAACGCCAGCCAGCCGCGGATTGTCGGCCCCGAAGGTTGGCATGCGATACTGCAATTGGGCGGATCATGGCTGGCGCCTGCAGCCTTCGCGGGATTGATCATGTTCTTCGCCGGAACGCTTGCCGTGCTACGCCGCACGCACGTCGACGTGACTCGCAGGATCACGACGGGTGACGCGCTCACACTCGCACTGATCGGGCTGCCGTTGATGCTGCTGGCCGTCTCCGTCGGCGGAACGTGGCTGTATGCGCGATTCATGCTCTTCAGCATTCCCGGCGCGCTGCTGGCCATGGCGATAGGCGTCGACAGGCTTTGGGATCGCAGGCGCATCGTTGGCGTCTCTGCCCTGTCCGCGATCATCATCTCATCGTTGACTGACTTGGCGTCTCGACCGCCCAAGCAACCGCTGCGCGAGGTAGTCGAGTATTTGCGAGCGCATCGAATCGAAGGCGATCGCGTGGTTGCCGTGAGCCTGGCGCACGATGTCCTCAGCGTCTACGCCTATGACATGAAGATCACTGACAGTTTCTTCTTCGGAAGCGATTTAGCTGAGACACTGGATGCGATTCAGCCGCGTTGGGTCATCGTCGAATACCCGCTTCATGTGCCGGCCGATCGTTTCGAATTGTTGAAAGCGCGTGGCTACGCGGAAGTCGCGCATCTGCCCGGCTGGGCGGATTGGGGACATGGCGATGTCCTGCTCTTCGACCGCACCGAGCCACCGCCAGTTGCCGCAGCGAACTGAAATGGCAAACGTCGTCAATCGTGTCGCAGCGCGACGATCGGGTCCTGCCTGCTCGCGACCAGCGCGGGGTAGATGCCGAAGATCAGTCCCACAGCCGCGGCGACGACAAATGAGACGATGATTGACCACCAGGTGATCTGCGTCTCCAGATTCACCTTCGCCTGCACGAAGCCGCGCACGAACTGCAAGCTCAGCACCCACGGCAACAGTTTTCCGACGGCGAGCGAAAGGCCGACGCCCACGCCGATGCCAAGCAGGCCTCCGACAGCGGAGAGCGATCCGGTCTCGACAAGGAACTGCCAGACGATGTGTTTGCGCGTCGCGCCGAGCGCGCGGCGGATGCCGATCTCGCGCGTGCGCTCCGTCACGCTCGCCAGCATGATGTTCATGATGCCGATGCCACCCACCAGCAGGCTGATCGCGGCGATGGAGATCAGCACGATGTTCCAGATCATCTGCGTGCGCTTCTGAGCCTCCAGTAATTCCCATGGCACAACCATTTGCACATCGCCTAGGTCGGGGTGGCCAGCCCGCAGAATCTGCCGCACGAGCGCGGCATCGCGAATGACGTCATCGGTCGCCATGCTGGTGATGTACACCTCGGAAAGCTCGATCTCCTCCATGCTGAAAGCGCCGGCGACGCGGCGCTGCACCAGGTCGCCGAACTGGATCTCGGCGGTGGTCATGGGGATATGCACGTCTTTGTTCAGATCGCGGCCGACCAGCGCGGAACCCGCGCCGCCGGCCAATCCCACCGGCTTCAGCACGCCAATGACGGTGAAGGCCTGATCTTTGATGCGCATGACCTTGTCCAGCGGATCTTCCAGCGCGAAGAACTTGTCGGCGACCTCGGAGCCGATCACCGCGACGGGCAGCTTGTTGTCCATGTCCTGCGTAGTCAGGTAGCGGCCGCGGTCAAGCTTGAGGCGCGCGACGGGCATGAGGTCCGGCGTGGTGCCAAACGCCTGGCTGACCATGCGCTTGTCGCCGTACATCATCTCATCGCCTACGGCTTTGAGCGGAACAATGTTGGCGACGTGCGACATGTGGGCTTCGATGCGGCGCAGGTCCTCTCGACGCAGGCCGTAGCGCGCAAGGAAACTAGTCTGGTTCGCGCCCATTGACGTGGTCTCGGGCGGCTTGAAAGATCGCGCAATGATGTTTGTCGCGCCAAGTGCCTGAATATCTCGTAGCGCGGCCTGCTTGTTGCCTTCGCCGATCGAAACCATCACGATCACTGCCGCCACGCCCAGAATGATGCCAAGGCTGGTCAGCACGCTGCGCAGCATGTGCAGTCGCAGGTTGTGCAGACCGAGACGAATGGTTTCAAGGAAGAACTGCATGAGACAGGAGTCAGAAATCAGAGATCACACATGATGCCGCCGGCCGCGTAGCATGCCGCCGATCGCGATTCAACTGTATACCGTCCGGAACACGCCACGTGGCACAAATCGAGATTCTGTCTGAGGAGGAATCGCCCGGTCGCTGGCGATTCGAAGTTCAAGTGCTGGATCACCTCGGCACGCTGCGTCGTCACTTCATCACGCTTTCGTGGGCGGATTACAACCTCTGGTCTCAGGACGGCGCGGATGAACCATCACTCGTGCTTGATGCGGTGCTGAATTTCCTGCTTGCGCGGGTTCCCGCCGCGGACTTGTCAGAGAGGTTCGACGCCTCGTTCGCCCGGCGCCGATTCGTCGAGGCCGATCAGATCATTCCCACGTTGATTGGAAGGTGATGGCTGTGCTGCGAGGTCACAGCCACGCTTCATTCATTACGAGCTGCCCAACCGCTCCAGCCTTTGGTTCTCTCCTCACCCTGCCATCAACGGCTGCGGCGCCTGCGGCTGATGCGTGAGCGGCAGGTCGACGAAGAACGTCGCGCCGCGGCCGGGCTCGGAGACGAAACTCACGCTTGCACTCAGCAACTGCGCCAGTTCGCGGCAGATCGCCAGTCCAAGCCCGGTTCCCTGATGCTGTCGGGTGTGGCTGGCGTCCACCTGGCGGAACTTTTCGAAGACCACATCCTGCATGTCATACGGAATGCCCGGCCCGGTGTCCGCCACGGCAACGCGCACGCCCGCTGAGTTGTCCTGCCGCGTCACACGATCAGCGCTCACCGTGACCGTGCCGCCTTCGGGAGTGAACTTGATGGCATTCGACAGGAAGTTGTAGAGGATCTGCTGCAGCTTGCCCGGATCGGTCTCGATCGCCGGCAGCCGCTGACCCACCACGGTCCGAAGCGTGATCTGCTTGCTCTCCGCGGCCGGTCGCATCAATCCGGCCAGACCTTCGAGCAGATCGCCGACACTGGTCGGCTCGATGTTCACTTCCATGCGGCCCGATTCGATCTTGGCCATGTTCAGCAGGTCGTTGATCATCTCCAGCAGCGAACGTCCGCTCGTGAGGATGTTGCCGATGTACCGCACGCGCTTGGGATTCGCATCGGGCTCGGATTTCACGATCTCATCCAGCAACTCCGCAAATCCGATGATGGAGTTCAACGGCGTCCGCAGCTCGTGGCTGACATTCGCAAGAAATTCGCTCTTGAGCTTGTTGCTCTCGAAGAGGCCGACGTTCGCCTCCGCGAGTTCGCTGACCTTGAGATCAAGCGTCTCATTCAACGACTTCAACTGCGACTGCCCCTGCTCCAGGCGATCAAGCATGGTGTTGAACGCGCTGGACAGTTGCTCAAACTCATCACCGGTGCGAATGTTCGCGCGAGTATGCAGGTCGCCCGCCTGCACGCGCTCCGCCGTGCCGCGGAGCGTGCGGACAGGCGAGAGAATCAACTTCGTGTGAATGAAGTGAAACACCAGTCCCGCCAGAATGACCCCCACGATGCCAGCGGCGATGATGAACACGCGGCTGGTCAGCAACTGCCCTTCGGCGAAGGCGCTCGTTCGATCGATCACCAGAATCGCCTTGAGCGGGTCATTGACCCCAGGCTCGATCGCGCCACCGCTGAAGCTGGTGAATGCGCGTTCCTGAATCGCCCTCATCTGCGACTCGCGCAGAGGCCGCGCATATCGATAGACGGGCAAACCGTCCACGCGGACGGTCGTCGAGTACTCGGTCACCTCCGGCGACTCGCGGAAATGCTCCAGCGCGCGAGCAGCGAATGACCGCTGTTCGGCGCTCGTATCGATGTTCTCCACCCGCACAAGGGTCAATCGCAGGAGGGACTTGTTCGCCTGGCCCGAGGCGTTGGCGCGCGGCTTGACGAATTCCTCCAGTTGTTCAGGCTTGGCTCCG
>CAZCGB010000004.1:0-17979 GCA_964498045.1 uncultured Isosphaeraceae bacterium | reverse complement strand
CCCTGCCAGTTCGTGTTGGTGACGAACGACACAGCCGTGTTGAACGATGAGTCCGGCGTGACCGCGCCCAGATGCTGTGGATTCAACGGCAGCAGGTGCTGCGTTCTCTGCAGCACGAAGACGACGAGCAGGCCGAGAGCGTTGAACGCCAGCATCGCCACGGCGTATCGCCGCCAACTCATTTCCTGATCGCGCCTGACGCCGGCGAGACGATAGCACAAGCGCTCGATCGGACCGAACACGCGGTCCAGCCCGCACGGCTGGCCTTCGTACACGCGAGCCATGAACCATCCGAGCGGCTTCACGCACGCCAGCAGCACGACCATGTACAACACAAGTTGGAACCAGCTTCCCGCGGTCATTGGAACCACTCCGGTTTGAGGAGCGCACAGACGAGGTAGACAAGCAGCAGCACGGCGCACACAGCCCCGGCGACGTACAAGATGGTCATGGTCTGCTCCTTTCCCTCTCCGGCATGAGCTGCTCGCACAGGACCATCAGGCCGAACGTGAGGATCACGCAAGCAACGGTGATCCCGATGTACAGGATGTCAATCATGCGAGGATCATCGCGAGGCTGGATCGCGCCGTCCATGCAAGCCGCGTCAATCCCGCGCCCATCTGCATAAGGAAGTCATAAAGAGCACTGTGCCGTCAGAGATCGGGGTGGTTTGCGGTTGGGAAAGTAGCAGCCGAACCATCGTGCTGAACGGCGAGCCGGGTCTCTGAACCAGAGTCATGAGACAGATTGATGCGGAACCACAGATGCGACAGCGCGGCCCCTTGACAGACATGACGCCTGGCCATTGGACCAACATCCATGCCGACAGCGACACTCGCTCCGGCAGCATGGCCTTGGCGCCGAGGCGCAGCCGATGCAGCGCTCCACCACGTTGCGTTGTCGAAGGCGATCGCGGTCCCACGTCAGCCGACGCTGATTCGAGCGCGTGGGAATCACCGCATTCAGGCCACGCTCCGCCAGCCAGCTGCGCACCCCGCGATAGCTGTAGCCCTTGATCGTCGCATCGGATTTGAGCGCGGAGTTACATACTCCTGCGGCCGATCGACGCAGTCTTGTTGCGGTCTTCAACGAACTCGAAGAGCACTCCTGAATGGCAAATGTTGACAGGGACTCTTCACGAGTCCCTGTCAACCACTTGTTGGACTGCCAGCTTTATCGGTGCGGTTGACCCATTCAGCGCGGTTCTTCCTTGCCATCGCCCATCGCCGGCTTGCCGATGTACGCCCAAGACCAGCGCGAGGCGCAGTTATTGAAATCGCACTTGGCGAGGTCATCGTACTGCGCCTTGCCGAAGAGCACGATGTCACTTGTACCGTCGTCCTTGGCGCTGAGAAGCACGATCACACCCTCGGGCAGATCCCATCGCAGCGATGACGCGGCGTTCTCCTTCTCTCCGCTGATGCCTGCCGCACCGGGCAATTCGCGCCATTCCCCCGACGGGTTGTTCGTGACGCCGCTGATGACCTGATGGTCATCTTTGAAGTCTTTCTTGTCGAAGAGCTGCACCGAATCGGATGCAACCGCCGCGTTGAGAGCCAGCGAGCCTTGCGGCATGAGTATGGACTCGGCGCTGCGCGACTCGCCGCCTCCCACGTCATACCAGCTCCAGCGCGTCGCCTGGTTGTTGTAGTTGCAGTGGGCCAAGTCGGGGATCTGTCCCTTGCCCCAGAGCGCAAGCTGCTCGCCCTTGCCGGCGGCATCGTCGAACATCACCACCAGCACGCCCGGCGCGAGATTCCAACGCAGGGACGTGGCGGAGTTGTCGAACTTGTCGGGGAAAGCGTTCAGCGTGCCGTTCTGATGACCTTCGGTGACGTTACCCTGCATCGACATCTCACCTTGGAAATCGGCTTCGTCGAAGACCTCAATGGTGTTCTCCGCAAGGCTGGTCGTCAGGCGCTGCGCGTATTTGGGCGTCTCCATATAGCCCGCATGCAGGTTGGCCCCAACACCATCATGCGGACGGTCTGGCGGCGTCTTGGGTTGTTTGGAAGACGGAGGTTGGTTGGATGGCGTTGACGGGGGACTGGACGGCGGCGCGCCTTGTGCGAGGGCAAAGCCTGCGGCGGCCAGTGTGCCCGCGACGACGAGAGCGGCGGCAGAAGTCGGACGATGTTTCATGACGGCATTTCCTTTCGTTGTTCGAGATTCAAGTGGATGGCTGGTTGATGATCGAATCGGCACGACGCGATAAGCGATGCCGATCGCTCCCCCGGTTCTGGTCCGATTCGCCGTCGAATCCAGGGATAGGAAATGCGACCAGTTCGTGAAAGAATTCGCATTCGCCCCAATTCGCGCGCGGAATGGCCAAGGGCCAAGTCCGACGTCGGCTCGCTGCCGCCTATTGATCTCGCCCGGCGGTTGCGCGGGTGCGCGAACGGGCCGAGCGGCGTCGTGGCTGGTCCACAGCGCCGTCACCCGCCGCCGCCGCGCCGATCAACCGGTCATGCACCTGTTTGCGCACCTTTGGCGGAATCATCTCCAGCACTCCGGCGTCGGCCAGCGCGGTTTCGATGGTGTCAATCACAGATCGAAGTTGACGATGCACCAACGGTGAGACGGTTTTGCCGAAGTTGCGCGAGATTCGGCGGCCCGTCCTTGTGGTGGCGAGGCCGGCGGCGGTCGCGGCGATCACCCCCGCGGCGGACGCGAGGGCGACCTTCGACGCAGCGCTCATTTGGTGCGGAGAAGACCTTGCGCGCTGGGATGTACTGGAGGCGGATTTGGAGCGACGATTCGGCTTCTGTGGCATGATGATCTCTTCTCAATTGAATTCAGGGTGTGAACGATGCTCGCAGCTTCTCACGCTGAGTCTCAAAAGCACGGGTCGAAGGCGGCTGTTCCGCGTGCTCATGTCCGTGCTCATCCGCACGTCTTCAAGACTCCTCCGATCAGGCCTCCACAAGCCCCTCGCGGATGGCGAATCGCGCGAGTTCGACGCGGTCGTGGATACCGGTCTTCTCCATGATCGCAGCACGGTGGGCGTCGACCGTCTTGGGGCTTCGGCAAAGCGTTTCAGCAATCTGCATGCGCGACATGCCCTTGCCGATCATGCGCAGCACCTGCTGCTCGCGCGTCGAAAGCGACTGGAGCCTTGAGGTGGGCTTCTCCGCTGACCGCATCGAGTGGCCGTTCTGTGCGGATTCGCAACGTTGTTTCACCTGGTCGTTCATGGCGAATTCGCCACGCGCGACCTTTCGAATCGCTTCCAGGATATTCTCCGGCGCTTCGCCTTTGGTGAGGTAGCCCCACGCGCCGGCGGTAAAGGCGGCGTCGATGTAATGATCTCGCAGATGCGCTGTGAGGAAGATCACACGCGTGTCAGGACACTGCCTGACGAGATCCTGCAAGGCTTCAAACGGATCGACGCCGGCCATTTCAATGTCCATGAGCACGACATTCGCGCCGGTGGCCTTGACTTGCTGCACCAGGTCGGCTGCCGACGGCAGCCGGCCGACGCAATTGATGTCGAACGCGGAGGAAAGAAATGACTGCAATCCCTCGGCGACGACCGCGTGATCGTCGACGCACAATACGTTGATGGCGTTCTTGCGAGCTTGATTCTGTAGCATCACCGATTCTCCTTCGATTGACTCGAATACCTGACTCTCGAGCCCCGACTTCCTCCTTCATGCGCATCCATTTCGCGGCGTCGGGGCCGCGCATGGATGCGTGCCAGGACGTCCGGCGAGCGCTAGGTGGTCCGACGCACCATGTTGGCGATGAGGCTCAGCACGAAAAGCACGATGAAGACAAAGAACAGGATCTTGGCGATTCCGACGGCTGTGCCGGCGAGTCCGCCGAAGCCGAGAACTGCCGCGATCAACGCGATGATGAGGAATGTCATGGCCCATCCGAGCATGGTGATGTCTCCGATACAACGAGGAAGTCGATCCATGGACTTTCGCCGCAACACACGGCGAGCACATGCAAGGGTTGTACGGGTCTCCTCCTCAGCCGGCCATCAGGCGAACGCCTCAATCACTCGCGAAGAGAGCGTCCGCCTCATATGCTGTGGCGGTTCAACTGCGTTGAAGCAGCGGCTGCGACAGCTCCCATGGGCAAATCATCCATCATCCGAGTGCTGTGTGTTGACGACCACGAACTGCTTTCAGAAGGAATGGCCGGACGCATGTCGCTGGAGACCGACATGCAATGCGTAGGCCGACTGATGCAAGCCGATGACCTCGTACGCCAGGCCAAAGAGAGCGGGGCGGACGTGGTGCTGCTCGATCTTGAAATGCCCGGGCGCGATCCACTGGAGGCGCTCGGCGATCTGCTGAAGGCGTCGCCGGAAGTCAAGGTCCTGATCCTGAGCGCTCATCTGAAGGATTCGCTGATCGATATGGCGGTCCAGCGCGGAGCGGCAGGGTATTTCCTCAAGAGCGATTCGCCGACAGCCATCCTCCAGGGGATACGCGACATCGTCGCCAACAAGCCGGCGTTCAGCGTGCAGGTCGAGGAACGCTTGGCAGGCGGGCGCGACGTGGGCGTTGGTTCCGACGGGTCAGCCACCAGGCTCCAAGCGCTCACCCCGCGCGAGCTCGAGATCCTCCGGATGATCGGCCAAGGCCTCTCCCGTGCGGAAATCGCCAAGCGACTTTTCCGCAGCCTGAAGACCGTCGACGCCCATCACACCGCGATCATGCGCAAACTGGACATCCACGACCGTGCCGAACTGACGCGCTATGTGATCCGCGAGGGCCTGGCGCAAGCGTAGACAGCACAATCGAGGCGTTCACCTGATGAACGGACTCAAGGGCCCGGCGAATACACACGTGTCCGCAACACGCGTTGCGCACCTGTCTATTCACACTGGAGCTGTTGAATCATGCGACAATACAAGAAACATCCACGTCCATCGTTCCTCGCACTCCTCGCGGGTCTTCTGGTGCTGTTGGGCGCCGGTGCGCTTACGGCGTGCAATACGGTAGAAGGCGCGGGGAAGGACATCGAGAAGACCGGCGACGCCATTCAGGACGCTGCAGATTGAAGGACAGCTCGCATTCATGCGGTTTCCTCGATCGCCAGCGCGCGGTTGAGGTGTACAGTGTGATGGCCGGGGTGTGTCGCGATTCGCCGCCTCCGGCCAACAACACGCATGATCCTGGGCCGACCATCACAATCCGAGTTGCGCAAGCACGCAAGCGCTATCGCGCTGGTCGTCGCCGTGACCCTGATCATGATCGTCATTGGACGTATCGACTCTGACGCCACTCCGTATGTGGTCATGACTTTCCCGGTCCTCATCGCCGCCTGGCTGGGCGGATGGGGACCGGGACTCTTGGCAACAGGATTGGGATTGATCGCCGTGCGATACGCCCTTCCCGTCCAGTCGAGGGACACTTCGCCGTACACCGGCGTGATCTTCGTCATTGAAGGATTGCTCATCAGCTGGATCGCCGACCAGCGCCGCATTGAACAGTCGCATGGCCAGATCAGCCGCGAGCAGTTGCGTCTGCTGCACGAAGGCATCGACGATTGTGCGCTGTTCATGCTTGATCGGCATGGCCGAATCGACGACTGGAACGACCGTGCGGAGCGCATGTTCGGATACGCGGCGACGGACATCATCGGCGAGTCGGTGGCGCGGCTGTATGCGGAAGCGGATCGCGCCGCGTTCGCGCACGACATCGATCTGCGCAACGCGCTCGCACACGGCCGGGTTGAAGTGAGCGGCTGGCGCGTGCGGCGTGACGATTCCTGCTTCTGGAGTGATGTCCAACTGACGGCGCTTCGCGACAGCGAGGGGCGTGTGCTAGGGTACGCCCACGTCATCTCCGACAAGACCGAGCGCAAGCAGTCCGAGCAGGAACTTGAGGAATACCGTACGCGGCTGGAAGAACTCGTCGCCGAGCGCACGCGCGCACTGCATGAATCGATGAGTCGCCTGCGCATGTCCGAGCGCATGGCTGCACTGGGGACGCTGTCGGCCGGCCTCGGCCACGACATGGGCAACCTGCTGCTGCCGATAAGGCTGCGCCTTGATGCCATGCAGACCAAGGGCGTTCCTGATTCCCTTCGCGATGACGTCGCGGCCATTGCGACGTGTGCTGATTACCTGCAACGGCTCTCCAACGGGCTGCGGCTGCTCTCGATCGATCCCACGCAGTCGAATGCGACGCCTCCGTCAACCGACATCGACGACTGGTGGGCCGATGTGCAGCCGTTCCTTCGCAATGCGCTGCCCAAGCGCATCGAGCTTGAGCGCCGCATGGCTGCCGGCCTGCCCCCGGCCGCCGTGCCGCGGCATCTGCTCACGCAGGCGGTGTTCAATCTCGTTCAGAACGCCGGTTTCGCCATTCCGGACGAAACCCAGGGTCGCGTGTGCGTCTGGGCTGAACGCGGCGCCGATTCCAGCACGCTGCGCATCGGCGTAACCGACAATGGCACGGGCATGAGCGATGAGGTCCGAGCGCGGTGTCTTGAACCGTTCTTCACCAGCAAGACCCGTGCGATCTCGACCGGCCTCGGGCTCACGCTCGTGCATGGCGTGGTGCAGCAGGTCGGAGGTCGCATTGACATCGAATCCGAAGTCGGTTCGGGCACCACCTTTGCCCTCACGCTTCCCGTCGCACGAGCAAACGCTGAGGCTGCGCGAGTGCGGAACTGGCCGCTCATCCGCGCAGTCGTCGATGTCGCAGACAATCGAATGCGAACCTATCTTGGCGCAGTGCTGCGCTCTGTGGGATTCGATGTGGCGTACGGCCCGGTGCCAGACAACGGCGCCGAAGTGGCCATCGCCGATGCCCATGTCGATTCCGCGCGAATTGCGGCCTTCCTGAAGACCGATCCTTCTTCAAGGCGATGCCTGACAATCGGGTGGACTTCCGATGCCCCCCTGCCCGACGGGGTGGTTCAATTGAGCGACCGCCCATCGCCGGCGACGGTGCGAAACGCATTGCAGAACATCGCCCGCGAGCTCGACGTGAGAGAGGACCAGCGAACCGGTGCCGCCTGATCGATGCATCCGCGTGTTGTGCGTGGACGACAACCCTCTGGTTGCCGACGCGGTCGCCATGCGCTTGCAGTTGGCCGGCGGATTTGAATGCGTCGGCTATTTGCCTGATGCATCGAGCATGCTGGCCGAGGTGGCACGCCTGCGTCCCGATGTGGTGTTGATGGATCTCGACATGCCCGGGAGCGAGCCGTTCGAGATGATGCGGACGCTCAGCCGGGCTTTCCCGGAAACGCGCGTGCTGGTGCTCAGCGGGCATGTGCGCCGCGACCTGCTTGATCGAGCCATCGAATTTGGGGCGTGGGGCTATCTTTCGAAGAATGACGACGCGGAGATGCTTGTCAACGCCGTTCGCCGCGTGGCGGGCGGCGAATTCGTGCTTGGCCCCGAACTCGCCACAGACAGTTCGTTTCGCTGATGGTGAAAAACTGCGGATGTCAGACGTTGCTGCACGGCTGCGGCTTGCCTTCTGCCACTTGTGTCGGCGTCATGCAGCCGATCTCGCGCAGCAGCGCGGGCATCGTCATCCAGGACTTGTGCAGAAAATCGTTGACAACGCTGTTGTAGAATTCGTCTTCCTGCTCGATGGGAAGGCCGATAGTCAGCAAGAACGCCATGATCGCAGAGGATGGCGCGGGCTCCGGAATGCCTGCGTTTTTCGCCGCGGCGGCACTCGGCGTTGAATCATCACCGGCGCAAAGCATGGGAATTCGAAAATCAAGTCGCACACGGTGAAAACCTTCGGCAGGCGCGGCACCGGTCACCCTGCGGACCTGCACAATCGCCGGCTCGCGTACCGAATACACCCGCAACGGCACCTCGATCGCATCATTGGTGGCCACGCGAATACTCTGGAACGGGAATGCGACCATCTGATTGGCCTTCAGCGCGTGTGCGACCATGTCGTCGATGCCCGCCGTGAGCCCAAGGTAGATGTCCGCTCCCGCGAAATTGCACGTGATCGCCAGCCAACTCATTTCAAATGCGGATGGTGTCATGGGCGGACAGCGCTCTGGGCCCGGGCGGGTATGCCTGGATCATACCCTCGGCGTTGTCAATGCTGCTGCTTTCGAATACAGAATCTGATGAGAAGCTCTGCCAAGCTTGGGAAGCTGGCAATCGGCAAGCGACCGTAATTGCGCATGCGCAAATTCACCGGCGTCATCCGCCTGGGGCATTTGTTCGTATTGTCAGGAAACCAATCGCATGTCCAGCGTCATTCCGAACGAAGCGCGATCGTCGCGGCTGCTCTCATTGATCGCCACAATCCTCGTGGTGGCGGTGCTCTACCTGGCGCGCGAAGTGCTTGTTCCGATCGCCCTGGCGGTATTGTTGAGTTTTCTTCTTTTTCCACTGGTCGCTCGTCTGCAGCGATGGGGACTCAAGCGCATTCCCGCAGTGCTGGTGGTGAGCATGATGGCCTTCGGTGCGATCGCGGCAGTGGGTTATGTGATGACCGTGGAGACGGTCTCGCTCGCAGAGAGCCTGCCGCAGTATCGACAGAATATCCGGGAGAAAGTTCGCACGCTTGCTTCACCGGGCATGTTCAGCCGCGCGACGGAGAGCATCAGGCAAACGACCGAAGAAGTCATTCGGGCAACCACCCAGCCTGAAGAGTCGGGCACCTCACCAGCTGTTCGACCGAGGCGCACAGAGCCTGTGCCCGCTGGGCCAGAGGCCGGGGCCGAGCAGCCCGTGCGTGTCGAGATTGCCGAGCCGCGGCCAAATTCGCTCGAGGCGATCGCACACAGCGTGCAACCCTTGCTGGGGCCGCTGGGAACCGCAGGCATTATCGTGGTGTTCGTCATCTTCATGCTGATTCAGCGCGAGGACTTGCGCGATCGTCTCGTCGCACTCACCGGCGCGGGACAAATCAATGTCACAACCGCCGCATTCGACGACGCCTCGCAACGCGTCAGTCGCTATCTGCTCATGCAGTTCATCGTGAACGGAACATATGGCCTCGCCGTCGCGATCGGGCTCGCGTTCATTGGCATTCCGAATGCATGGCTGTGGGGCACGATGTGCGCCATCTTGCGCTACATTCCATACGTGGGTCCATGGCTGGGCGCTGCCATGCCCATTTTGCTTTCGCTGGCGGTCTTTGACGGCTGGACGCGCCCGCTGATGGTCATTGGACTTTTTGTCATCATCGAAGTGATTAGCAACAACGCGATCGAGCCGTGGCTCTACGGTTCGGGCACGGGCGTGTCATCGATGGCGGTGCTGTTCGCCGCGGTATTCTGGACCTGGCTTTGGGGCATGCCCGGGTTGATCCTGTCCACACCGATGACTGTCTGCCTGGTGGTCATCGGCCGCCACATTCCGCAGATGCGATGGCTGGTTGTGCTGCTGGGCGAAGAACCCGGCCTGCCGTTGCCTCAGCGCGTCTATCAGCGGCTGCTTGCAGCTGATCACGATGCCGTCATCGCCCTTGCCGAAGATCATCTGAAGGACCACACGCTGCTGCAGTGGTACGACCATGTGCTCATTCCCGCGCTGAGCATGGCTGAACTCGATCGTCATGAAGGCAAACTGGATGAACGCCGCGAACAGGCAGCCTTCGCCGCGGCGCGCGAAGTGATCGAGGAACTTGGCGATTCGGCCGCAGAAAACGACGCTGCCAAGGCCGATGATTCTTCATCCGCGCCACCCGCAGTCGCGACCGAATCGACCAAAGATGAATCGCGTCCGCTGATCCTCATCGCCGCGGCGCACGACGAGGCGGATGAACTCGCGGCGATCATGCTCGCGCAGCTGCTTGAGCAGCAGAACCAGCGCGTGCAGGTGCTGCCATCGGGCACGCTCGCCGGCGAATCCAGCGAACATGCCGCTGCGGCAAACCCGGCGATCATCTGCATCTCGTCGATGCCGCCCATGGCGGTCGGCCATGCGCGCTACAAGTGCAAGCGAATGCACGAGCGGCTCCCCCAAACCCGCCTTGTCGTCGGGGTCTGGAACGCCAGCGATCCGGAGCGCGCAGCGCAGCGCATGCACACGGTCGGCGTCGAAACCGTCGCCGTTTCGTTCGCCAAGGCCATCGAACTCCTTCGGATGTAGGAATCGGCCCGTCTCGGCGCGCTGTCAATCCACGGCAATGCCTTTGCACAACTCCAGCATCGGGCGGAATCCTGACTGCTGCCGCGTTCGCGCAGCCCGTAGTGATGCATGATGTCGTTGCGGCCCGAATGGGTCTTCACGATTCATTGACTCGAGACCTGTTTCAAGGAGCCCCACATGCAACATGATGATCGAACCAAGTATCAAAGCACGCATGCATGGCCGAGATACGTGCTTGCCGCGCTGGCCGTGAGCGTCGCGTGCTTGTTGGGCCTGGGGGCATTGACGACCGCCCTGGCCGGCTGCGCCGTGGCCGCAGGCGCGGCTGCAGGCGGGGCGGTCGGTTATGTCGCTGGACACGAGGCGGCCAAGGATGAGGTTCGCGATCAACAGCGCAGCGACGATGAAGTGCCACACGAATGACTGGGCCCCCACGAACCCTTCGCGGCCAGCCCGAAATTACGTAGGGCGAATCCGGCCAAATGCCGACGGTCCGCTGGCGGGTCAATTCGAATCTAAGAGCATGCGGAACATCAGCGGCAGCACGTGCTGGCGTTGAAGCCGGCCAATGGACGCCTGTTCCGCCGCTTCAAGCTCAAGTCCCACGCAACCGAAAGGAGCACACATGCCAACAACCAATCCCACACCAGGCCAAGGACAGCAGGACCAAAGGCAGCAACAGAATCAGACCCGCAGTCCGGACGCCAATCAGGAGCGCGACCGCCGCAACGATCCCAATCGAAGCCGCGACGACCAGAACGAGGACCGCATCGACATGGCTGACAAGATGGAGACCGGCGGAACCGACAACCGCGGCACCGACATTCGTGGCAACCAGAGCGCCCGCCAGGGCGGTCAGCCCGCTCAAGCCGGCCAAGATCAGAACCGCGGCGGCCAGAAGGACCGCTGAGGCGCGGAGATGAGGTTTGAGAGAGCCTTGCGCCAGGACGCGGCGCGGATTGCTCAAGGCATTCCGCGCCGCGTCCGTCTTTCAACCAACCGCATGCTCGTGCTGTCCACTCATGGCGACCATGGCATGGCAGGACTCGGTGCATGTGCCGCACATCTCGGCGCATTCACGCATCATGCGATCGCGCGGATCGAGGCGCTGGCAGTCGTCACGGCACAACTCGCAGATGCGTGCACATGCCCGGCACATCAGCACATGGTGGGGCGAACCACGGTGCAGAAGATTCTCCGCGGCCTGGCAGATCTCCTCGCAATCCAACAGCAAAGCGATGTGCGCGGGCGCGGCATGCTCGCCGCCCTTGCCCAGACAGTACGGAATCATCTCCAGGCACGCGTCGTGGCATTCATGGCAGAGGTGCGCGCATTCGCGCATTTCGTTGGATACGGCGATGTCCGGGCCATGCATATGGTCAGATCCTTTCGTGAAAAAAGGGGGAACGGCGGCGCGATGCGCGTTCGCGCGATCGCGCCGCCGCGGTGATGTCACCAATCAAACTGCTCAGCGTCCATCGCCGTCGGCATCGCCCGGCAATGCGCGTTCAAGCCGGTCCCATGCGTCGCGCACCGCAAGCCGGGCGCGATCCCAACTCAATCGAGAGGCCCCGCGCGCCTGCTCCCATCCCTGGCGAAGGTCTGGTTCGACTACATCGAAGTCCGAACGGTCGTAATTGGACCAGCCGTACCGATATGCAGGCGCGTAGTCCTCGTACGCCATCGAAGCGTCGACGTACGGGCGATTGCGGTATTCGCTGCGCCAATACGTTTCTTCGACAGTGGGATTGACTGACTCGGCGGCGGCCTTTCCGCCAAGACCGCCGGCGACGCCGCCCACGACCGCGCCCGCCACCGCGCCGATGGGTCCGCCGACTAGGCCGCCAATGGCCGCGCCTGTTGCGCCAGCGATGGCGGTTCCGACGCCTGCGCCGACGGGATGCGCGCCTGGCGTGCCGCTGATGGGATCGCGATTGGCGTCACGATCCCGGTCGGGTGAGATGGACTTGTCTTCAACAATGCGATGGTCGCCCTGCGGATCATTCATGATTGAACCTCCGGAATTGGAAAGGTGTTGCTGAATTGACAATTGAGCGTGTCTTCATCTGAATATGTGAATCAAGCGCTCAACGACATCGGAAGTCGGCAGGCATTGAGGCTTCGCGATGAAGCGCATCGCAGTGCAGAGCGGCGCACCGGCGGCTGGGGCGCCGAATCGGGAATCCGCCCGATGTGGCCGGGGAAGCCACCCAGCCGAAAGTGTTCAACATGCCCAGCCGCGCGTACGACGCTGATCATCTCAAAGCGATGCTTCTGGTGGAGAGGCAGCGGTTGCTGCTGCGCAGAGCAGAATTGTCGGTGGAGTCAAACCGAATCGCGTCTGAAATGGTCAGGCTTCAAGGCCGTCTGAGCGCAATCGATTCGCGACTCGCCCAGCCTCAGGGTCGCACCCCGTGATCACACCGCGCTTCGCCAACTTAATCCGCAAGGTCGCGCTCGGCCGCCTGGAGAAGGCTGTGTCGAATCCAGTCGGTGAAGCGCATCTCTCTGGCCCGTGCGGCTTGCTGGAAAAGGCGATAGGCGTCCGGGTCCGATCGGGCGCACAGGACTCTCGATTTTCGCTGCGACGGCGGCACGGGTGGACGCCCGCGACGCGGCTGTGGTGCGTGGGTGCTCATACCGCCGCCTTCGACCATTCTGCATGTGCAGTTGCCCCGCGCGCATGCCACCGTGCAGGATCCCTTCTTCCAGAGTTTCAATCTAGGGTGGATTCCCGAGGGGCGCCTTCATGAACACCCTGTACAGAATGAGTGTTATGACCGATGCACCGCGACCGGCGGGATTCAGCTTGCGAGGCGAGTCGCTCAGTCCGGAGGAGCGCGCTGTGATCAATGCCTTCGCCTCGCACATTCGATGCCATCGAACCTGCGTCATGCGCATCGGAGACATTGTGAAGTCGCCTGATTCAGCTGAAAGCGACGCCAAGCGGTCAGCGATATTTCGGCTGGTGGCACGCGGCTGGCTGGTCACCGACGCCTCGCAGCATTGTGAGAATCATCATGAAAGCGTGCTGATCGGCGATGCGCTGCGCATGGCACAGGCGATCGCCGCCGAGATTCGAGCGTAAATGCCACGGCGTCCGGCAGAATTCTCACAGAATGTATGAATGCGTGAATTCGCATGGAGCGACGAGCACTTCGGGAGGTGTCAAAGGATTCGAGCGTTTTTCCGATCGACGGATGCCCGTGCGGGACGGATACTCGGCAGAGTTCGATCGTGACTTGGCCAGCATCCATGTTCTGACTGTTCTGTTGCGATCGCGATTCGCGCGTGAGCCCGGTTGATGTTCATCACCTTGACCGGGCCATTGTTCCTTGATTCTTCGTCATTAACCAGTACGCCGCATCGCTCATGCGGGCGGCTGAAAGAGGAGATCGCGATGTCACTCAATGACCTTCATGATGTGCTGGTCGACATGCTCAAGGACCTGTATCACGCAGAGAAGCAGCTGGTGAAGGCGCTGCCGCGGATGGCGAAGGCGGCGGCGTCCGACGATCTTCGCGATGCGTTCGAAAGCCACCTCAAGCAGACGCAAGGCCACGTCGAGCGGCTGGAGAAGGCCTTCCAGGCGATCGACATGAAGCCAACGGCCAAGGTCTGCCATGCCATGACGGGGCTGATTGAGGAAGGGAAGGAAGTCATCGACGACAAGGGCAGCAGCAATCCCGCCGCCATCGATGCCGCGCTGATCGCCGCGGCACAGAAAGTCGAACACTACGAGATCGCGTCGTATGGTTCGGTCGCCACATTCGCCAGCATGCTGGGGCTTGATGACGTGGCGGAGCTGTTGAAGGCGACGCTCGGCGAAGAGGAAGCCGCCGATGAGAAGCTCAGCGATTTGGCGGAAGGGTCGATCAACGAGCAGGCCATGGGCGCTGAATCCGAAGGCGAAGAGGACGATCAGGTTCCGGACGCTCGTTCGACGGCGAGCGGCGGCGCACGAAACCGCCGCCGATGATCCGGCGGCGATTCGACTTGAGGTCAAGCGTCTGCCGCTGAGCGCCGCGTTGAGATTGTCAGCGGCGCGTCGTCCTTCGAGCGTGCTTTCTTGCGCGGCACGTTGGCGCCGGCACGGCGCGCCTCGGCAAGCCCGATCGCGATCGCCTGTTTGCGGCTGGTCACCTTTCGACCGGTACTCCCGCTGCGCAGCGTGTCGCGCTTGCGCTCGTGCATCACACGCTTGACTTTTCTGCTGGCCGCTTTGCTGTATTTCGCCATGTGACTTTCTCCTTATGAACACCACCTGCATGGGCGTCGGCCGTGTTGGATTCCGTCGCTATCACCATCGAAGCGACTCGAATTCCATTGGATTTGCACCACCGACCCTCTTGGTGGCGGAGAGAAGAGAGAGGCAAAAGCCGAATATCACCATATTTGTGCGCGGCACGATCGGCCGTATTTGACGAGGGAGATGCGCAAAGCCCCTGCACCATGAATCTCAGCAACGAATCCAACAACAACGCTGATATCGCCACGATCGGTCGCAACGGTGCGGTGGAAGCTCCGGGCGAAAGTGGAGCGGAGACGCTTGATTTCCAGGGCTCGCCGGCCACGACAATCGGCGTCGAACTCGAATTGCCGGTGCTTGACAAGGAAGACGGCCTTCTCGTACCCGGAGCACCGCGCATTCTGGAAGCATGCAGGAGCGAAGGCATGGACAGCGTCACAGCCGAGCTGATGCAGTCGATGCTCGAAGTGCGCACCGGCGTCTGCAACGACGCGACCGAGGCGCGCAGGCAATTGTTCGATTCCATCCTTCGCGCGCGGAACATCGCCGGCTCGCTCGGATACGACCTCGCGATGTTCGGCACGCACCCGTTCCAGCGCATCAACGCCAGCGCGGTTTCTGAAGACCCGCGCTACGCCCGCATCGCTAACAAGCTGGGCTGGATCACATATCACCGCGTCGCGTTCGGCCTGCATGTGCATGTCGGCGTCTCGAGCGGCGACGAAGCCATCGGCCTGATGAACATTCTTGTGCAGTATCTCCCCCACTTGCTCGCGTTGTCGGCCAATTCGCCGTTCTGGCAAGGCGTGGACACCGGCCTCGCTTCGTCGCGTGCGGTACTTTACGGCCTCGTCGCGCATTCGGGCGTGCCCATTCAGTTCTCCTGCTGGAAGGACTTTCGAGCATATTGCCAAATGATGCGCGACTGCAACGCAGTTCTTTCGTTCAAAGGAATCAAATGGGACATTCGACCGCGGCCGGACTTCGGAACGATCGAAGTCCGCATCTGCGACGCCCCTGCGAGCCTGGACGTCGGCATGGCGCTGGTCGCGCTCATTCGCTCGCTGGTCATCTCCATCAAACGCATGCTGGCGGACAATCCCGAGGCGTTCCGCAGCGATCGCCGGCGCGAGTGGATCAACACCGAGAATCGCTGGCTGGCTGCACGCTACGGGCTGGACGGAATCTACATCCGGTCGCTCAAGGGCAAGCGGCGAGCGCTCGGGCAGGAACTCGCCGAACTGATCGAACGGCAGATGCCCGTTGCCCGCGAGTCCGGCGATCACGCTCATCTTCAGCGAATTGGACCGATTACCTCATTTGAAAGCGGCTCGGCGTGGCAGCGCCGGCGCTATCGCGAGCATGGTGAATGGCGCGAACTGATTCGTGAATCCATCGAGCGGCTGGGCGATGAATTGCACGGCCGCAAGCCCGGAGACGCGGCGGCGGCGACGAATGGGAACCGGCCGCCGAACGCCGGCGAGAAGGAGCTGACGCATGTGTGAGCTCATGGGCTTGTGTTTCGCCGAGCCAGTCGCCGCGGCATTCTCGATCAGCGAATTCGCGCTGCGCGACGTGGAAAACGCCGACGGCTGGGGGCTGGCGTGGTACTCCGGCCGCTCCAGCAACGTGGTCAAGGAGCCGCTGTCATGGCGCAAAAGCAGCTATGCATCGTTCCTTTCTTCGTACGGGGCGGTCATCTCGAATCTGTACATCGCGCATGTGCGCCACGCGACGATCGGCGGCGCTCCGAAACATGCCGACACGCATCCGTTCAGCCGCGAGCTGGGCGGCAGCTCTTACTGCTTCGCACACAACGGCACCGTGCGCGGCGCGATGCAGATGCTCCTGCTGGATCGCTATCACCCCATCGGCGACACCGACTCCGAACACGTGTTCTGCTACCTGCTGGATGCCATCGCCGATCGAGGCCGCCCCCTCGCCTCGACCACCGACTGGAAATGGCTGGCGCGACAGCTCGCCGCCATCAACGCCGGCGGCAAGCTCAATTGCCTGCTGTGCGACGGCGAGCGCATCTTCGCCTGGCACGATTCCAACGGATTCAAGGGCTTGCACTTTCACGCGGTGCGCGTGGTTGATGGCGAGGTCGAGCATCTGGCGGACCTGACGATGGACGTCGCGCTGGAGGGCGGCGCTTCGAATCGCGGCCTGGTCGTGGCGACCAGGCCCTTGAGCGATCAGGGCTGGCACGCGTGCCATCCGGGCGAGCTGCTGGTCCTTGAACGCGGGAAGCTGCGATTCTCCAACGTCAGATCGCACGGCCGGCAGCCGATCACGGTGAGCTGCTGACGGTTGCCCCGCTGCGATTCTTGTCGAGAATCGCGGCCAGGATGATCAGAAACGCCGCCAGCCGCACGCTGTAGAGCACGACAAGATGCTCCTGCACGGGCGCGATCGCATGCGAGTAGAGCGCCAGCAGGACGCGGTTGGTGCCGAGGATGAAAAACGCCAACGCGAACATCGCATAAAGCCGATCGCCACTGCCGCGCCAGTAGCGAACGAAGAACACTGCGGACACGAGAAACATCGTCATCAGCACGCCGTCAATGAACAGCAGCACAGGTCGCTCCTTTTCTCAGCGGTCGTCCCAGATCATGCCAAAGAGCATCAGGCCCATGCCGGCCACTGCCGGCAGCTGCCGGATGATTGAAAGATCGACGGTCACGGGAACGATTATGAGATCGACGATCAACATGGCGTTGTTGATGGAGAGTCCGATGAACCCCAGGCCGCACCAGAGAAGAATGCGCCGACGAGACCGCGCATAGCCGCGAAACAGGAGCACGGCCACGGCTGTGCTCGTCAGAAAGCACAGGATGTAGACCCATTCAGCCACGGGGCGGATCCTTTCGAAGGCGGAAAGCGTCAGCGAACAGCCGCAGCGTGTCGCGCTGGCGGCCATAGATGAATTCAATGACGGCCACTCGGTTCAACAGATAGTCCTGCGCCACGGCCGACACGGTCTGTTCGAGCGACGTGGATGCGGGTCGGTAGAAATAGGTGGGCGGCCCCTCACCCTCCTTCGAGGACAGACCTTCGCGGCAGAGCGCCTCCAGCTGCTTCGAGGCCCAGTCGCCATCCACCCGCAATTCCTCCACGAGCTGCGCCACCGTCCAGCGCTTCGGAACGCTGGTGCGCAGCAGCAGCACCAGTTCAAGCTGCGCCACCGACGCGATAGTCTCGCTGAGGAAGCGGCGAACCTCGTCGCTCATCGAATATCGAGACATCGCTTCTCCGGCGAGCGAAAAAAGGCGGCGGGTGATCAGTGCGGAAGTCGCTGCTCCAAGCGCGCTTCGGTGGTGAGCACGAACTCGCCCGCGCTGACGCGTCGGAGCGCGTCGATGACTTCGGGCATGCTTTCATTCTTTGAGACGTAACCCCACGCTCCAGATTCGATCGCCCGATCAATGTATTCCTGCCGCACGTACGCGCTGAACATCAGCACGCGAATCTCCGGCGCGTCGAGGGCCAGCTCGCGGACTGTGCCAAAAGGGTCGGGCCCAGGCATATCGATGTCCATCAGCACCACGTCGGGCGCCGTCTCCCGGATGCGTTTGACGATGTCCGGCACATTTTCTAACCAGCCGGCCCATGCCAGCTCCGCGTGCGAATTGATCTGCGTTTCGATCGCCTCCGCGAGCAGGTGATTGTCGTCGACGCACAGGATGCG
>CAZCGB010000003.1:0-19573 GCA_964498045.1 uncultured Isosphaeraceae bacterium | reverse complement strand
TCTGATTCAGCTGCTTGGCCTTGGCGGCGAAGGCGTCGTTGATCGCCGAGGCGATGCGCGACGCGGGCGCCGACTTCACTGCGATGATGCTCACGTTCAGGCCGTTGGTTGACGCCTGCTCCTGCAGCGCATCGGCCAGCGTCTGAATCTGCGCAAAATCGTCGTCCTCGGCCCGCACGATGATCGAATTGGAAGCGGCGTTGCCAACGATGCGCGTGGCGCGGCGGTTCTGGCCCCCCGCATTGGCGTTGCCTGCACGCGTCTGTTCGTACAACTGCTGCAGCGCGGTGGCCATCTGCATCGGGTCGCCGGCCTTGATGGCGATGATCCGCGGCGCGGGCAGCGTCGCGTAATCCGCCACGTCCAACTGCCTGATGATGTCCTCGACTTTGGCGAGGTTCTTGCGCGACGCGGAGACGATCACCGAATTCGTCTGCGGCTCGGCCGACGCCCGCACCCAGTCCTCGTTCTCCACCAGCAGTGCGGGCGCGGCATCCTCCGGACGATTGGGATCCTGACCGTTCGCGGCCCGCGGATGCGGCTGATTGCGAGCGCCCGGGGCGCGCTGATCGCCTGTCACCTGCCCGGCGAAGGCCTCGTTCACCGCTCGCGCAACGCTGGTGGCGTCGGCGTGCGTGAGCGGCATGACCTTCAACTGCAGTGACGCGTCGTACTCCTCGACGTCCAGCCGGGCCAGCAGCGCGCGGATGCCGTCCCATTCGTCCTTGCCCGCGCTGACCACCAGGCTGTTGCTCGCCGGGTCGGCCACGATGCGCACGTTGCGCTTGCCGGGCGTGTCGGCTTCGGCGGCGTACGTGCCGTAGAAGATTGACAGAGCCTCCTGAATCTTCGAGGCCTCGGCGAACTTGAGCGCGATGAAATCCGTCACGCGCTCGGTCGGCGAGGGCTGGTCGATCTGCTTGAGGATGCCGTCCAACTGCTTGAATTGGTCGGCGGTGGCGGCGATGACCAGCGTGTTCTCCACGCGGTTGTAATCGACGCGCGGCGCGGGCGACGTGTCGGTCGCCATGTTGCGCCCGACCTGGCTGAGCGTCCAGCTCACATCGCTGGCGAGCGCGTGCTGCAAACGTACGATGCGCCATTCCACGGGCGACGCGGCGGGAACCTCCTCGAGTTTCCTGATCAGCGACTCGATGATGGGGAACGATTCCTGCGTCGCGGTCACGATCAGCGAATTGCTGCGGCGGTCGGCGACGACGCTCGCCTTCACCTCAACGGGCGCGGCATCTCTCTCCTCCAACTTGATGGAGATGCCTTTGCCCGGCGTTCGTCCTCTCGCATCCAGTTGCAGCGTCTGCTGCAGGATGCGCATGGCGTCGTTCGCCTGCGCGCCTTTGAGCGCGTACGTGCGGATGATGGTCTCATCGCTCGCCGGCGGTGCGTCGAGTTTCGCGATGAGCGACTGCGCCTGGGCCGACTCCTCAGCCGGGGCGTTGATGATGAGCGTGTTGGTGCGCGGATCGGCCGTCACGACGACGCCGAGCCCCGCGGCCTGTCCGCCCGCGCGCTTTCCGAACTGTTCCTTGAGGATTCGCGAAATTTCCTCGGCGTTGCCGTGCTGCAGCGCGATGATCTCGACGCTCCGGTCGCCGGCCGTGTCGGGCTGATCGAGTTGCGCCAGAAGTTGCTCGACCTGCGTCATCTCGCCTTCGCTGGCGCCGACGATCAGCGCGTTCGAGCCCTCGGAAGCGGCGATGGTCACGCGCGGCTTGGAGGCGTTCGTCGCCCGCGCGCGATCCGTCAGGAACCGGCTGAGCGTGTCGGCGATCTCCCGCGCACGGCCGAATTTCACGGCCATGACCTTAGTGGTCATCACTCCGCCTCCACCATCGCCACCCGCGTCGGCCATCTGCTGATCGACGTCGGCGATCATCCCGCCGATGCGCTCGTGCTCCTTCGCGGAAGCGGAGATGAGGATGACGTTCGAGTCCGCATCCACGCGCACATTGACCGCGCTAGGATCGGGCGGCTCCCAAAAGCGGCGCTGGCGGCTGGCGTTGAACGCTGCGCTGATCATGTCGGCGACGAGGTTCGTCGGTGCGTGCAGCGGACGGTACAGCTTCACTACGCGCTCCTCGCCTTGCGGGGGGGCGGCGTCGAGGATCTCGATCATCTGCTCGACGAGGTCGAACTTGTCACCGCGACCGGTGACGATGAGCGTGTTCAGCCGCGGGTCGGCCTGCACGGCGATGGTGTCTTTTTTCGCCGACTGCTGCCGCGGGGGCCAGATGTACATGAACTGATCGGGCTGGTTGTACAGGAGGTCGTTGACCAGTTCCTGCACCGTGCGCTGGATCTCGGTGGCGCGGGCGTTCCGCAACTCAAAGACCTTGAACGTCAGCGCACCCGACGCTTCCGCCGTGTCGAACTGCTCGACAAGTTTCTGCACATCCGCGAAGTCAGTCTCGTTCGCGCACACCAGCAGCGTGTTGCTCGACTCCACCGCCATCACCGCCACGGCGGTCTTCGGCTGGGCTCCACCCCCTCCCGCGCCCCCGCCGCCTTCGCGCATCTGCGCCTGCAACTGCGCCCGGCGGTCGTAGAACTGCTGGATCGCCGTGGCCACCGATTCGGCCGGGGCCTTGGTGAGCGTGATGGTGCGCACCGGGTACTTGTCTTCAGGCTGTTTCGCGAACGCGGCGATGAGATCGCCGACGACTTTGAAGTCGATGTCGTTGGCGGCGATGACCAGGGCGTTGGACGGGCCGTCGGCGATGACGCTGACGCGCTTGGCGAGGTCGCCCGCGGCGCCGGAAGCCGGCGCGTATTTCTGCAATGTCTGCGTGATCATCGTCGCGATGTGCCGCGCGTCGAGTCCGGCGGGAAGCGCGATGGAGCGAATGCGCCCCGGCGCAGTGGGCAGTTGCTCCTGCATCTGCTTGATCAGCGTCATCAGCCGCTCGATCGAGCGCGGCGAGCCCAGCAGGATCAGCGAATTCGTCGCGTCATCCACCGCGATTGTGACGTCGGGGTCGGATTGCGGCGGCGTCGGCGCATCCTGAATCGTCGCGAACACCACGAACGCGATCACCGAGGGAAAAGACATTGATTGGGAGCCGGCTTCCGGCGACGCTTGGGGGACCTGTTTCGCGCCCTCCGCGTCGCGCGACTTGAGCAGTTCCTCCAGCGTCATCACTTCCACGGCCGGTCCGGACTCACCTTCACGCATCAGCAACTGCTTGATCGCCGCGGCGATGTCGCCCGCATTGCCTCGCGCCGGATCGAGAGGCACTACCTTCATCTGCCGACCGCTGGCGAGCGCGGCCTGATCGACGCGCTGCACCACGTCCTCGATGGCGCGGAATTGCTCGGTCGTGCCACGCACCAGCAGGCTGTTGCTCGCGGCGTCCACGCGAATCACCGGCTTGCGCGCGGCGGGTTCGTCGGTGAACATCGCCTCCAGACTCGTCGCCAGCTGCACGGCGTCGGCGTTGATGAGCGTCAACACCTGCACCGAACGGTCGGCGTCGCCTGTACGCTCCTGATCCAGTTCAGACGCCAATTGCCCGGCCAGAGGCATCAATTGCGACGGCGCACTGATGAGCAGCCGATTGCCCGCGACATCCGGAAGCACGGCCGGCTGGGCGATGGTCACACCTGCGCGGGCGATGGCGCGTAACTCCTCCGGCCAGCGCGTCTGGTCGCGCAGCAGCGACTGCATGATCTGCGCCAACGTGTCGGCCTGGGAGTTCTTGAGAGCGATCAGGCGCAGGTCGATCTGCGGCGCAGCGAGCGCAGCGGCGTCGCGCTCGTCCAGCATCGCCAGCGCGCGCTTCGTTTCCGCATCCGAACCCATCACCACGATCGCGCCCGACTGCGGCTCGGCTGTGATTTCGACCGGCGCACGCTCGCTCGACGGCCGCGTCGCGTCCATCACGCGCTTGACGTTCGCCGCAAGAGCGTTGACGTCACTGGAGTTACGCGGCGTGAAGATTGCGCTGACGCGCTGCGACTGATCATCCGGGGCATCCAACTGCTTGATCAGCGTCTCGGCCAGCGCGACCGTCTGCTGCGGGCCGCTGACGATGAGGCTGTTGGTGCGGGCGTCGGCCTCGACGCGGATCTTGGGCGTGAGGTTCAGTTGCCCGCGGCTGGCGCGGATGCGCTCCAGCAGGATGCGCGGATCGGTTTCCTGCTGATCGTTGAGCAGGTTCTGTACGGTCTGGGCGATCTTCGTGGCGTCGGCGTGCTGCAGCGTGAAGGTCTTCGCGTCCATCGAATCGGTGGCCGGACGCGCGTCCAGCGGTTCGATGAGCGCCTCGACCTCGGCCAGTTCCGACTCCAGACCGATCATGATGATCGCGTTCGAGCCCGGCGCGGCGTACAGCTTCACGCTCATCGGCTCGCCGGTGGACTTGCTCACCATCGCGGGCAGCGCGCCCATCAATGACTGGCTGACGGTGTTCGCGTCGGCGAAGGTCAGCGGCTTCACACGCACGATCGGGTCACCGAGAGAAACACTTCCAGAGTCGAGCTGCTTGATCAGCGTCTCCGCCACGGGCATGATCGCCTCGGGCGCGGAGAGGATGAGCGTGTTGGTCTTGCGGTCAGCCGTCACGTTGAGCAGCGTCGCCGCCTCGTTCTTCGCCTCCGGCAGATCCTGCTGAATGCGCGTGAGCAGCACTGCGCGCAGCATCTCGGCGATGGCGTCGGCCTTGGCATGCTGCAGTGTGAAGAAGCGCAGCGTGGTCGCCGGGCCCGAACGCTGCACATCGAGTTCCTTGAGCACGCTCTCGACGCGCTCGAAGATTTCCGCCGGGCCGGAGACGACCAGGGCCTTGCTGACCGGTTCGGTGGCGATGCTGGTGACGGCGCGCTGGTCGGCACTTGCGCCGAGCGAGTTCGACTGCGCGAGTTGCCGCAGCGTTTGCGCGATCGCGTCGAGGCCGGCGTGCTCGACGTGATACGTGCGCACTTCCGTCTCCACGGCGAGTTGCGCACGGTCGAGTTGCTCGACCAACTGCTGGAATCCGGCCATGCGCTGCACCGGGGCGTCGATGATCAGCGAGTTGGTCTGCACATCGGCCCGCACGACGACTTCGCGCGGCTTGGCCAACTGCGGCAGCGGACGGCCCCGCGCATCCACCGGCGGCGGAGGAGCGGGATACATTTCGTCGATCGTGCGCGCCAACTGCTCGGCCCGCGCGACCTTGAGCGGGAAAATGCGGATCTCGCGGCCTTCCAGGTCCGTCCGCTCGACGGTGTTGAGTTCCTCCACCATCTTCTGAATGTCGGGCAGCAGGTCGGGATGGGCCGCCACCAGCAGCGCGTTGGTGACGGGGTCGGCGGCGATGTTGACGGGCCTGGCTTTCCTCTCCGCAGCAGTTCTCTGGCTGTACTGATTGTTCAGCACGTTCGCGACCGAACCCGCGTCGGCGATCTTCAACTGCAAAATGCGGAGCGGCGGCATTTCTGATCCGACCACATCCTTGTTGTCGAGACTCGCCACCAGCGATTCCAGCACGGCCATCTGCTCGGGCGTCGCGGTGATCACCAGCGTGTTCAATTGATCGACCGGCGTGAAGTTCGGCGCGACGTACCGCTCGCCGTCGGCCGGCTGCAGCAGCGGCTGGGCCAACGCACCGAGCGAGCCGGCGATCTCGCTGGGCGTGACGTTCGCCAGCGCGATGCGCTTGGCCACGCGATCGACGGTGACGTTGCCTTCGATCATGCGCAGCGTGCTGGTGAACTTCTCAACCGCGATCGCGGAGCCGACGGCCGTCACCACACGGGCCTCGGGATCGACTTCGACGCTGAGCGTGCGCGCGTCCTCATCGAGGCCGCTCGACTGGTCGTCGAAGAGTTTGCGCGCCTGATCGACGATCTTCACCGGCTCGCCGGCGGCGATGCGCACCTGGCGCACTTGCTTATCGGGCGGAGCCTGGCGGTCGAGCGATTGCGCCAGCGTGCGCACGGTTCCGATGTCGCCGGGCAGGCCGGTGACGAGGATGGATTTGTTGTCGGGGCCGGCCGCCAGTTTCATGACCGCCGCCTGGCGCTTGCTGAGCATGCTTTGCACGGCGGCCAGCACCGCGCGAGCATCTGCCCGCTGCAGTTCAATCACGACCGCCGTCGGCGCCTTTCCGGAACCTGACGGCGCCGCGGTATCGCCTTCAAGCTCCTTGATGAGGGCCTTCGCCTCGACTACCTGGGCCTCCGTGCCGACCACAACGACTTTGGACACGTCATCCAGCGCGATAATGCTGACGCGCGCCGGACGACTTTCAGCGTTCTCCGAATTCGCGGGCGGGCCACCGCCGCCGCCGCCGCGCTCGAACAATTGCCGCAATCGATTGGCCGCGTCCTGCGCGGAAACCACCGACAATGCTGCTGCATAGAACACGCGGCTCGAGCCAACCCCCGCTGTTGCCGCTGGAACATCCAGCAGTTCGATCGCCTTGCGCAGGTCGTCGATCTTCGTCTGCACGCCCTTCGCGATGATCGAGTTGGTGCGGTCGTCTGAGGTGATCGTCAGCCCCGGCATCTGGTTCTCTTCCAGTTTGACCTGGCGGCCTTCCTGGTTGATGACGTACTTCTCGACGCGCTGGCTGAGCAAGGCCTTCAGCGGCGTCATGATCTCCGACGACTTGGCGTGCTTGATGGCGAAGATCTCGACCGCGCCCTCCGGGTCAGCCTGATCCAGTTGCGAAACGATGGATTCGATCCGCCGCACCTGGGCTGCGGTTTCGGTGATCAGCAGCGAATTTTGCTGCTCCATCGCCGCGACCGAGCCGTACGCTGCGATCATCGGTGCAAGTTTCTCCGCCAGCCCTTTCGCCATTGCGATCTTCAGCGGCAGGACGACGGTGACGATCTGGTCGTCCGTCACGCCCGCGGGCAGCTTGCCGATGAACGTGGGAATGCTCTCCTTCGCCATCTCAGTGAGTTTCTGCAGGTACAACATGTTGCTGTCGGCCCGCAGCATCACGCCCTTGGATTGCAGGATGATGTTGAGCACACGCAACGCCTCGGGCATGTCGTATCCGCGAGGCGAAACGTAATCGAGCGTTCCTTCAGGCACATCTGACTCCCACACCACCGGCAGATTGGTGGCGCGTGAAAAGAAGTCGATCACCTGGCGGAATGTCGCACCCTTGAAGTTGAATCGAATCTCTGAGGGCGGCGCTGGGACGGCCGCAGGTTGCGTTGCGGGCGGGACGGCTGCGGGCGCCGCCTGCGCAGCGGATGGCTCCGCGATCGACGACGCCGGCTCAGCGGGCTGCGATGCCGGTGCAGTTGTCGCCGGCTCTTGCGCAAGCGACCGCGGCGCGATCGCACACGCAAGCATGCCAACCAACAGCGCGAGTGCGCAGCGCGGAACCAGCATCAGTTTCATCTTTCCTCTTGGCATCCTTCACCTCCGTCTCTCCGGTCATGGGAGAGCGCGTTGTTGATCTCGTACCTGTCCTGCACTTCAACTGAACGATGGTGCGATCATTGACCGACCGGCTTGCGCTGATCCATCGTCGCACCCACCACCACGATGAACCGCTTCTCGCCAAGGGAGAATTCAGCAGCGTCCGCATCGGCAGTCGCGGCATTGAAGATCGCGGTGTCTAGACCCTGTCCCGGCGTCAAGACGCGCGTCTCGCCCGAAGGCTGATGCCGCAGCCACGCCTCGGGGCCGTGCGGGCCTTGCGCGACACCGGTGAGAGCCCACTCGGCGAAGGGGAACGGCGGCGGCGGAGGAGGAGGCGGCGCTGGCTGAGCCGGCTGGGGAGTGTCTGCCTTCGGCGGCGGAGGCGCAGGAGGCGGCGGAACCCGAAATGGGTTCCCGCTGACCAGCGCGGCAAATCGCGACTGCAATTCCGCGTTGGGCTGTTGCACCGGTTGTTCAGCATTGGGCTCGCGGCCGGGAAGGAAGAGCGTCGTCAACCGCAACGACAACGCCACGCGCGCACCGTTGTCACGCGGATCCAGCCGAACCTGATCGATGCGCTTGATCCATGACTCGGCCTCGATGGCGGTGATCAGGCGCACCACATCTTCAAGTCCTCCGACGCCGGAAATCCATGCCTCCACTTCGATGAAGTCAATCTCATCGCGGAGCGCCTTCTGCGACGACGCGCGGAACTTGCCACGCGCCGGCGAAAGCCGCGGCGTGCCACCGCCCTCGGTTCCCACTGACACACCCTGCAGCTTCGCCTGCTCCGCAAGACGATTCAGCCGGCTGCGAAGGCGATGATCGACCGTTTCGAGATTCGGGCCAAGCGTGCGATCGATCACAGATTGCAGCTCAGCTGACACGCCGCGGGCGTCCTGCTGCGCCTTGCGATGGCTTGCCAGCGTCGTGTTGGCGGCTTCGATCTGCTGCACCGCATCGCGACGCGGCTGCAAATACCACTTGCTCACCGCGGAATAGGACAACCATGCGCCGGCGAGTGCGGCAAGCACAATCAAAATGGGCTTGAGCGGGCCGTTCATTGGTTGGTCAGCACGGCTTGATCGTGAGGCTCGTTGGAGTTGGCGGAACCATCGCCCTTCGCAGGCACCAGTTGCGCAAGTGGATTTGAGGGTTTCACTTCGCTGATATCAGGCCTGTCGCTCGCAGGCGTCGCGTCACCGCGTTGCGCCTCACGACCAGTCTCTTCCGGCGTCGCGGCTCGCGTTCGCAGGCGGTACGTGAAGCCGAACGGCATGCGATTTCCACCGCGGGCGTCCGCGCCAGTGGTGCTGGCGGCGTAAATCGGATTTTGAATGAGCGCTTCACGGAAGGCGTCCGCAGTCGCGCGGTTTCGGGCTTCGCCGTCAATGACGATCGTTGCCTGATGCTCTGCGCCCCACTTGAACGACTTCGGATCAAACGTCACACCCGGGAAATTCAGCGTGCCAGACCATGAATCAAGCACAATCTGTGTGGGCGGCGGTGCGACCTGGGCAAGAAACATGGCATGATCCAGCCAGTCAACATGCACGCCGGACCATTGCTTGAGATGTTCGAGTTTGTACGTGTCGCGAAACGCCCGAGCATAGGCGCTTCCGCCCTGATCGCGCTGCTTGACGAGCGATTGAGCCCGCGCGCGCAGGGACTGCAGGTCCTGTCGCATGAACGTGAACGCTGCGCCGCCGATGATGACCACCGCCGCGGCGGCAAGAAGTCGCCGTTGCCGCGCACGGGCTCCCACGTCCGGCGCCTTTCGCGGATGGAGAAAATCGATGCGCTCTCCCCTGGATTCCTCCTCCAGAAGAAGCCCGACAAGCGGCCAGACGCGTGCGAGGTCGACATCGTCGTTCTTTGGACCTTCGCGCGAATCACCGCGCATCACGACATGCGCAGTGGAGTCGACGCGCGGATGTTCACGCAACACCCGCACAGGCATCTTCAGCATCTCGCCCACCGGCCCTGCAGCATATTCCGCGACGCGGCGATCGCCCATGATGACCGCCTCGCCGATGCCGCCTGACTCATCACCCACGCGGTAGCTCATCCACGTGCGGCGGGCTTCGGTCACGACCGCCTCAGCCATCGCCAGCTCATCCTGCGGCGCGGGAACTTCTGCGGCGCGAGAGAAGCGAATCGATCCTTCGCACATCACGCAGAATTCGACGCCTTCGCCGACAACATCCACGGCGAGCGTCGCGGGCGGCGCCACCGCCGTCGGCGGCGATCCGGCTCCTGAACCGGTCGCTCCGGCGTCGTCGCGCACGCGGCCGACATCCTCGACCCGCACGCCTGCGGATTGCGTTTCGACAAGCGTGTTCATGAGCGCAGCCGCGCCCATCGTGCGCAAGGCGATTCGCCGAACCTTCAGTCCAGCAGTCTCCGCGATCGCCTGCATGGCCTCGATCCGCGAGCGGGGCACCGCCACCGCCAGAACTGTCGTGCTGGTCTCATGCCGCTCAACCGGCGTGAAATCGATGATCGCGCTTTCGGCGTCAAAGGGCAGTTCCCGTTGCATCGCCAGGCGCGTCATCTCGGGCAATTCCGCGGCATCGGTCGTGGGCAATGTGATGCGTTTGAGGCCGACATGCTCGCGACCAATGGAGATCGTGGCAGCTCCGCCGCCCATGCCCGCCTCGCGAAGAGTTTTCGCCAACCACGAGCCCACTGCGACGATGTCTTCGAAGTTCAGATCGGCGGGAACATCGCGGACGACGATCCGGCCAATGGCGAGCGATCGGCGCGCAGCACCCACTGCCGCTTGCACGGCTCGAAGCCGTCGCGGGCCGAGGTCGATCGCGATTGCGCTGCGTACTCCTATCGCTCCTCCTCGTGAATGTGGTCATCCTGACCAGATTGAACGGGCTCAGTTGCGCGGGGCAACCATCGTAGCGAGGCCCCTTACCGATGCACCATCCACAATCCCTCGATTGTGGTTTTTGCGTGCGCATCGGGGTTGAAACGCACGAGGCGCGGGCAAAAAGGAAAGATAGTGAAGACTCACATCAGGGTTGCGGTGAATCTGCGCAAGGAACGATCATGTGCGCGATTCACTGACCGGCGGTCCATCGGCCAATGCGCGCTTGCGTATCGCCCTGGTCGGATCCGCCAGCTGCACCCCCGTCGTTCTCGTCAGCTCCACCTTCAGGGCGCGATGCGGCGGCATCGCCGCGACCGGGAACGCGCGAGCGACCTGGCTGAGCCGGGCGGCTGGCGGGCGCTCGGGCGCCAGTTTCAGTTCCCGACGCATTCGCGTCGGCGCCTTGACTCTGAAACAATTGCTCAGCCTCGCGCGGCGCGTCCAAGGCGATGAGGACCGCATCGCGCAACAGCGTGATGTCGCGCAAATACCCGATGTGCGGCTTGGGACCAGCCAGATCAATGACCAACTCCTGCACAAGCGGATTGGTCAAGGGTCCATCCGGAGCGTCCGCGCTGACCTCACCCGCAGCCAGCCGAATGCGAAACGCCCAGCAGCGGGAGGTGATGCGTCCCGCCAGCGGCTCGAACGCCTCGGCTGTGAGGATTTGATTCAGCACCGGCCAGGACGCGCTGCCTCGCTCCTCAGCCGAGAGCGTCTGGCGCACGTTGACGATTTGCGCGGCCTGCTCTTCCGAGATGCCCGGCAGCGCGAGCAAAGCCTCGCGCGGAGCAGCGTTGATATCGAGGCGGCCGAAATGGAACGCGCCCTTCTCTGTCGTGAACGCGTCAAGGATTGCCGGCCATTGCTCTGGCGGAGTGTTATACGCGCGCATGGCCTTGATCAGGCTTGACTCGCTGTCGAACTTCGTTCCGTTCTCGAAAACCTGTTTGAGCAATGCGGCGGCGTCGCCGCCGAATCGCTCCTCAATGCGCTTGCCGAGTTCTTCGCTCCAAGGCACGTTGAGGTTGATCCGCCGCTTGCCGGTGTACTGCACCGCAGGCTCAACGCTGAAGACGGTGAGGATGTCGGCCAGCCCGGATACCTGATTGCCGGCCTCCGCTGCACGTGCGCGTCGTTCACCACGCATCGATGACTCGTCAATGCCCAACACTGAGTCGAGCGAGCCGTACAGCGATTCAGTGGTCATGCCGGGCACATTCAGCATCTCGCTGACCGATTGCACGGGCCGGCCCAATCCTGATCGCCATGCGATGATCGCGTCGGCTGTCGCACGATCGACAAGCCCAGTGCGCGCAAGCGACTCCGCGTCAATCCGATTCACGTCAAGTTTTGCCGACTCCGATGCGTAGAGGCTCCCATCGCGAAATGGAAGCAGCCTGACCACGCCTGCTCTTGATTCAGTCTCATAGATGGTCAATTGGGAATCGAGGTCGGGCATGTCACCGGCCAGAAGGCGATCTCGCTGATCCGCAAGCCGGCTCATTACCGCCTGGGCGCCGGACCACAACAAGGCGCGAGTTTGCGCGGCGTCGGCGCTTCCCGCCGAGCCGGCCGCTTCGGTCTGTGAGATGAACAGCAGGCCCGTGGCAACGAGAATCGCACTCATCATGCACACCAGGACCGCCAGCATGATGAAGGATCGACGCCTCCCTGCGAATGAGAGTTCTCGCGGACTCAAACAGGCAGCCCGGTTTTCCTGTGGGTCGCACTCAACGCGCATTGTTCGCCTCGTCTGCGCCGCCATCCGGGATGGCGATGATGCGCCGCCGGTCAGGCGGGGGAGGGCGCATTGAATCCATGTCGCCGGTCGCGCCGCCTTCCCGATCGTCGCTACTGCTGCGGTGCGCCTCGGGCTGCGTGGAGTTCTCATTGGCCGGATCGCCGCCCATCTCCCCCGCCAGATCGCCGGGCCAGCGTTCGAACCATACGCACACTTCAATCGCGTTGGGAAGCCGATTGAGCGCGAGGCTGTCGAATGCGCTCTTCCACTGCTTGCCGTCGAGATAACGGAATCGAAGGTGCGTGACGGGTCCGCCGAGCGACGTGAAATCACTCGACTCGTCCGCGACGTTCTTGCGGGCCTCAAGCCGCTGATTCGCGCCATCAAAGCGGTACTCGACGACATGCAGGTCGGCGAGCGCGGCGGGATCATCAATTCCGCGCGAAGCGAGTTGCGTCATCACGCCGCGGGTGAGCAGCCGCAGATGTTCGGCATCGCCCTTCACCCCCGCGCCATCACGTGCATTTCCCACAAGGCAGGCGGCGACGTCGCCTTCAAGTCGCTCGATGAGTGTCGCGGCCGAGCGCTGTCGCGAGGCGAGTTCCATCGTTCTCGCTCGCGTGGCGAGCAAGTCCCGCAGAAAGGCAAACATCGTCGCGCCGAGCGCCAGCGCCAGGGCTATGGCGATCAGCACTTCCAGCAGCGTGAAACCGCGATCAGCGCGATGGCCCGTCATCATCGGCCATCCGTCCCGGTCTGCAGACCTCGCATGATTGCGTCGTCCTCGAAGGGTTTGCCGCCGCCTTCGCGCAGCGCAACCAACTGTCTCAACGTGTAGCGCATCGGGTTCGCTCCCGCAGCTTCCACTTCAGGCGGAACGATCTCGATGACCGTCAGCTCCACGAGCGAAAGATCGGTGAATTCGCTGCGCCCGACCGACACATCGATGCGCCATCGCGGAGGCGCGGCTGCCTCGTCCACGTCGCTGGCGTTCGCGTCCTCGGCGGCGACGTTGTCGCTCTCGCCGCGCAAGCCGGCCAACGTTGTGACGCCCGCTTCCAACTCCGCCAACTTCGAACGTGCCAGATCCACCGCTTCCTGCTCAAGGCGACTTCGCTCGAGCGTGCGCGCGACGGAGCGCACGGCGGCGAGGGTGAACGCCGCCGCGCCGACAAACAACGCCAGTGCGAGCATGACCTCGAACAGTATGCCGCCCCGATTGCGAATGCAGGCTCCGGACCAAGAGGGAATCGACCGCGTCCGGCAATTCACATCGCTGGCGCAGGCGCGAGTCGGCATCATCAATCGTCTTTGTGTTCGTCAAGCGCTGCGGCTTGGCCGTCATCCGTGGCGGCGGGAAATAACTCTTCGTTTGATGACTCCGGATTCTCGTGGGCTGAAGTGTCGTCGGGTGATTTCTCCGCGACGCCGAGAGCCTCATTCGTCAGGTCGGCCAGACGTTGGAACATCGGCAGGCCGGACCAGGGATTGATGGAGATCCGCCCGCAGCGGCCGCGCTCGTCATTGAGCCAGAGGTTCTCTCCGACCATGGCCGAGCCATCAGGCATGAACACGGCCAGGCGAACCTCCTGCCCATGGACGAGATCGTCGAGTGTTTCGATGTCTTCACCTTGATCCCGAATTGGAAGGCCGGTCTGCGGATCGCACCAATCACCGTTTGCAGGCGATGCTGACCCGCTCATTGGGCGGTGCGTCGCGATGCGAATACCGCGACCGAGCGCGCGAGTCGCCCAACCCTGGGCAATCGGCTGGGCAGACTCCAACGATTCATCGCTGTCGCTGCCAGTCGCCGTTGTGCGGCGATCATGGTCATCACCGGCTCTCATTTGCCCACGATTTCCAACGGAAGCGACCAGTGGGGACGTGCCTGGTTCCATCTGCCCCACCTCGATTTCCCTGCTCCACGGCGCGTACAGACGAGCCTGCACTTCGCCGGTGGTCGGACTGTAGGTGACCTCCACCGCTTCGCCCGTCGCCTGCGCGTGGGCACGAGCCATCATGAGTTGTTCGCTTGTGGTGTCAGCGGCGGATTCGAACGCCTGCTCATCCAGTCGATCGAGTACCAAAGGCGCAAGAATTGCCGTCAACGCCGCAAGCAGCACGACGACAATCAGCACCTCCAGCAGCGTCATGCAACGACGCCAGGACAGCTGTCGGGCCGACGGGATCGAGTGCCTGTTCTGTAGCAGGTTCATGCAACGGTCTCCTGTTCAAGGATGCCGGCGGCTGGCTGAGGATTCAGCCACCACCAGCTCCACCGCCGGTTCCGCCGCTGTTGCCGCCTGAGGGCGGCGGGGCGAATCCATCGCCAGTATCGGCGTTGGAGCCGGTCGTTCCTTGCGAAGTCGCGTTGGTGATGTCGTCTTCCGTCCCTTCCTGCTTATCCGGGCCAAAGGAAATGAGGTCATACGACTCCACATTGACTTCGCCCGGGCAGTGATACACCAGCTCCGTACCCCAGGTATCTTTGACGATCGGCTCCATGTACTTGCCGCGCCAGTTGGCGGCTTCGTTCTCGTCGTTGATGACGCTCTTATCCCACAGCGCGGCAAGCCCTTCTTCTTCCGTGGGGAATCGCTTCATGTTCAGTTTGAACTGCATGAGCGCGCCATCGATATTCTGCAATTGCACTTTCTGCAGATCGATGTCCGCCTGCTCCTTGCGCGGGATTAGGTTGACGACGACCAGGCCGCCGATCGCCAGGAGGATGGCGATGACGATGAGGACTTCGATCAGGGTGAGGCCGCGGCGGCGGGGTGTCGGCCGGGAGCGACGCGTGGGGACGATGAAAAGCACAGGCGAACCCTCCTTCGTTCGGGCAACGAGCAATTTGAGCAGGCACGTGAGATTCCATCCATCGCAGCCGCGCCAACCTTGCGCGGCCGAATACGAGTCTAGGCCCCGTTCACCAGTCTAGTATCAACTAACCGGCCAAGTCCATTCCAGTTGCGTCGGCGATCATTGCAGACTGTCAAGACAGCGCGACAAGGCAAGCTGCGGGCCGCACACCCCCGCAATCGCATTTGCATCACTTCGAGAGGCCCGAGCTCATGCGCATCATGGGCACGATGAGCGCGATGAAGATGAACAGCACCGCCCCCGCCATGCACATCAACAACGCGGGTTCGATCAATCGCAGAAAGACCCCCAACAGCCGGTCGATGCGCTTTTCGATCGTGTCGGCGATCGTCACCAGCACCTGCGGAAGGTTGTTCGCGGATTCGCCGACGCTGATCATCTCAATGACGTCGTCCCCGAAGAGTCCGCTCGCTTCAAGCGGCTTTGAAAGCGCTTCGCCCGCCCGCACCGCTTCACCAGCCTGCTCAATCGCCTCGGACAGCAGGATGTTGCCTGTGGCGTCGCGGCTGATCTGAATCGCCTGAAGCATGGGGATGCCGTTCTCGAGCAGGGTGCCGAGGATGCGCGCGAACCGGCTCACGGCGACCGCCCGAGTCAGCGGGCCAAGCGCGGGAAGATTCGTCTGGGCCTCCACAATCGCACGTCTGACGCGCGGGCTCTGCAGCACGCGCCATGCGGCGAACCCCACAATCGCCAACACCGCCAGCATCGGCAGCCACCAGTTCGTCAGCAGATTCGATGTCGCAAGCAGGACCTTCGTCGGCCACGGCAATTCAATGCGCGCATAGAAATCCTTGAACTTGGGCACGAAGACCAGGAGAGCGAAGATCACAATGCCTGCGCCCACAGCAAGCAGCACAAAAGGATAGATGAGGCTTCCGACCAGTCGCGAGCGCAGATCAGCCTGGTGCTCGAGAAAGCCGCCCATGCGCGCCAGTACCGCATCAAGGAAGCCGCCCTTCTCTCCGGCACGCACCATCGCCACCTGCACAGGCGGGAAGAACTCGCCGTGCGCGGCCATTGCATCCGCGAGCCGCTGCCCGTCAGCGACGGCGTCGGCGACTTTCTCCATGACGGCGGCCATGCGCGGATTGGACTTGCCGCGGCCAAGCAGTCTCAAGGCGCGCAGCAGCGGCACTCCGGCGCGAAGCAGATCAGCCAATTGGCGATATGTCGCCGACAATTGCCGCACACCCACGCCCTTGCGCAACCGTGGCTTTTCGCGCACTTCCTCCACGCGTACCGGGGCAAGCGCGCGGCTCTGCAGTTCCGCAAGCACCGTGGCGGCGCTGGAGCCAGCGAGCCGGCCCTCGATTCTCTGGCCGGCGGCGTTGCGCGCAATGTAGGAATACGTGGGCATTGACGGGATTCAAGGCGAGCGATGATCGCATCTCGCGATTCATCGGCGGGAAGCTGCGATGCGATTCGATTGTAAGGGCCGGGCATTCGCAGGCGGCAGACATTTCTTCGCGTGATCGCGAAGCCCCGCGTTGTTGCTTCTTCTCATGCTCGTCGGCCGATACATTGGGGAATCTGAAATGCCGACACCTCCGCAGAAACCGGTCTTCCAGCATGCGCCATCGCAAACGGATTGGCGCAACGTCGCGTCTTCGGACGGTTTCCGTGCGCTCACTGCGGCCAAGGCGCGGTTCATCATCCCCGCGTCCGTTTTCTTCATCGTGTATTACTTCGCACTGCCTGTACTCGTTGGTTATGTCCCCTCAGTGATGGAGCGGAAGATCCTTGGTTCGATCAACCTCGCGTACCTCTTCGCGCTCTCCCAGTTCTTCATGGCCTGGGCAATCATGTGGCTGTACATCCGCGCCGCACACCGATGGGATGTGATGGAGCATGAGATCATCTCCCAGATCAAGCTGAACCAGCGCGGCGCCGAGGCGCGGCAATGACGCGGAGAACAAGCACTCGTATGACATCCATCGCCTTTGCGCACTGTGCGTGCCATCGTGCCCCGGAGGATTGTCCTTCGAAATGAATACGCCGCTCCTGATGTTCGTCGCGTTCGTCGCGGTCACATTGGCGATCACGTACTGGGCGTCGCGCCGCACCAGGACCACAGCGGAGTTCTACAGCGCTGGCCGGTCCATCACCGGATTTCAGAACGGCTGGGCAGTCGCGGGCGATTACATGTCAGCGGCGTCATTCCTGGGCATCGCCGGGTTGATCGCGTACTTCGGCTATGACGGCTTCATGTACAGCGTCGGCTGGCTGGTGGCGTATCTCACCGTTCTCCTGGTCGTCGCCGAACCGTTGCGCAATACGGGCAAGTTCACGATGGCGGACGTGCTTGCTTTCCGCTTACGCAAGCGCAGTGTGCGCACGGTCGCGGCTTTCAGCACGCTCACCGTCAGCTTGTTCTACATGATCGCGCAAATGGTCGGCGCGGGATCGCTGGTCAACTTGCTGATTCCACAGGTCTCCTTCAACCTGGCGATTGTGGTCGTCGGCGCACTCATGCTGGTCTACGCATGCTGGCGACGACATGGGTGCAGATCGTCAAGGCCGTACTGCTGATGGGCGGAACGATTCTGCTCTCGATACTCGTCCTGAACAAGTTCGGGTTTTCAGTCACGAGGTTTTTCGACGCCGTGGCGCAGCTGAAAGGCACGATCAAGCTCGCAGATGGGTCGTCGATCACCAAGGATTTCACCCAGCCGGGGCTGCGATACAACGGGCGATGGGGCGCGCTTGACCTGATTTCCCTGGGAATCGCGTTGATTTTCGGTACGGCGGGCCTGCCGCACATTCTCGTGCGCTTCTACACAGTCCCCAGCTCCAAGGCAGCCCGCACCAGCGTCGTCTGGGCGATGATCCTGATCGGTTCGTTCTACATCATGACGACATTCCTGGGTTTCGGCGCGGCAACGCTTGTGGGCAAGGCCAACATCGGCGTGCGCATCACCGGCCAGGAGGCGGCGACATTCATCGCGAGGAATCCCGATCGCGCGGCAGCACTGAGCGAACAACTCGCAGCAAACGGCTGGATCGTCTCCACGCCCAACAATAACCTGGCCGCGCCACTGCTTGCGGAATCGCTCGGCGGCGAAGTGTTGCTCTCATTTGTCGCGGCCATTGCCTTCGCCACGATCCTCGCAGTTGTTGCCGGATTGACCATCGCCTCGTCCACCGCGTTTGCCCACGACGTCTGGCTGAATGTGGTCAAGGGCGGCATTGAATACGACCGCCAGCAGGTGAAGGTCGCCCGCTTGGCGGCGTGCGTGATCGGCGTGCTGTCGATCGGATTGGCCATCGCGCTCAAGTCGCTCAACGTCGCGTTTCTGGTTGGTCTCGCGTTCGCCGTCGCCGCGAGCGCCAACGTGCCTTCGATCGTCCTGACGTTGTTCTGGCGCCGCTTCAATACCGCAGGCATGATTTCCGGCATGCTCGTAGGGCTTGTTTCAAGCGTTGTGCTGATCCTTCTGAGTCCAGCGGTGATGGGGATTGATCCGCCGTCGGCCACGGTGCGCAAACTGATTCAACACAATGCGATTTTCCCTCTGGAGAATCCCGCGATCGTGTCGGTACCGCTGGGATTCCTCGCGGCGGTCGTCGGCACACTGTTTCGGCGCGATCCGGCGAGCGAAGCCGCCTTCGACGAGCTGCTGGTGCGCTCGCAGACGGGCCTGGGCGCGGAACGCTGACTGCACGCCAACGTGAATCCGGTGGCCGCCTGCCAGCGTTGACAGCTGCTCGCCTGGCAACCACACGCCAGCCAGAACAATGCGCTGAGTTTTCTAGAAATCTAGTTCATTTGCTGGCCGGAACTGAATGCGTGGCCGCGAATGCCCGGTGTACGCGGGTTGCCCACCACCCTGCACACATCGCTCCGATGCGCCAAGTTTCCCGGAAATCTCATTTTGTCACGACCGCACTGCGGTCAGCTTGATCGCTTCGATCAGCTCACGCGGCCGTTCGTCCGCTGCACATGCCTGCCCAGCCATGCGTGCGCTGGAATCAGCGAGCGCGTGTCAATCGAGCAAACCAGCTCGCGGCCACGTCGGCGCTGTCGAAGGAGCCCGGCCTGCATCAAAATGCCCAGGTGGTGCGAGGCGTTCGCCCTCGTCAAACGCATCGCCCTGATCAACTCGCCGACGCTTCGCTCGTCCTCGCGCAATGAGTCAAGGATTCGGCGGCGCGTGGGATCGGCTATCGCCCGGAAGACGCTTTCGGAGTTGCGCGGACGGCTCATCTTGGCATTGTACCAGGGTTGAGATTTCCGGAAAACTTGTCACATGCGGAGACGCGCAGAGCGTCGCGACGCCGGTTCGGCGCTCGGACCAGGCGCCGTTTCTGACCAGCACCGTGGTATCCTGAGAACTGCCATGCCGAATCCGACTCCCGCCAGCGCGTCCATCGAATCCGTCCTCAACGAAAAACGCATCTTCGATCCGCCTCGCGACTTCGATGCGCGTATCGGCGGCGCATTCGTCAAGACCATGGACGAGTATCGCCGCCTGCACAAGGAATCGATTGACGACCCGGCGACCTTCTGGGGCGATGCCGCCAAGCAGCTCGACTGGTTTACGCCATGGAGCAAGGTCGTCGAGTGGAATTGTCCGGATGCGAAGTGGTTTGTCGGCGGCCGCACGAACCTTTGCCACAACTGTCTCGATCGACAAGTGAATGCGGGACTGGGCGATCAAGTCGCGATCATCTGGGAAGGCGAGCC
>CAZCGB010000002.1:0-19665 GCA_964498045.1 uncultured Isosphaeraceae bacterium | reverse complement strand
CCCCCGCCGATCGCTTCGCTGTATTCGGCGCGGCGGTGTGGAGCGTTGGCGAGATCGTTGGCGATGGGATTTGCCGGCGCGGTGGCGATGTGGGCTGTGGCGTACTTCGCGATGATGAATCCTGGTGCGCTGGTCGGCGAGTTTCTCTTCGGCGCGACCATGGCGTGCGTCTTCGGCGCAGGGTTCATTTCAGGTGTGCATCGCATGTCCAAAGAGCGTGGCGCGATCGCGGGCGCGAAGACCGGCTTTGTCATCGCCACGGTGAACATGCTGCTGATCGGGTCTCTCATCGGCGGAAATTCGCGCGGCGATCGCATGGCGATGGCCGTTCTTTGGTTTGCCGGCAACTACGTATGCACTGTTGTCCTCGCCGCAGCCGGCGGGGGATTTGCGGCAGTGCGCGATGGTGGTGTCGACAACAATCGTCCATGGAAGAACTGGTTCAGCCTCTTCACGCGCGTCGCCGCGGTGTGTGTGTTTCTACTGCTCATCACCGGAGGACTGGTGACTGGTCTGGAAGCGGGCCTTGCCGTTCCCGATTGGCCGGGCTCGTTCGGCCACAACATGCTCCTGTACCCACTTTCGCAGATGACCGGCGGAATCTTCTACGAGCACGCGCACCGCTTGTACGGCATGCTCGTGGGATTCACCGCCTTGACATTGGCGATCTCGGCCTTCTGGCTCGACGAGCGCAAATGGGTTCGCGCACTGGCGGTCATGATCCTTCTCATGGTCAGCACCCAGGGAGTGCTGGGCGGAACGCGCGTGACCGAGACCAGCCTTGCCCTGGCAATTGCGCACGGCGTGTTCGGCCAGATCGTCTTCGCCACGGTGTGCGGCATGGCGGTGGTGACGTCGGGCTCGTGGGTCTGGCATCGCGAGCGTGCGATGTCGCCTGCGTCGAAGACTGATCGTTCCTGGTCAACACTGCTCGTTGGAGCCATGGTCATGCAACTGACCTTGGGCGCCTGGTATCGTCACACATTGAAGGTCCACGTGCTTTACACGCATATTCTCTGGGCGATGCTCGTATTGGGGTTGGTCATCTTTGTCGGCGGCCGCGCATGGCGCGGCAATCCGGATGCCAAATCAGATGATGCCAGAGTGCTCATGAAATTCGGCAAGGCCATGCTGCACTCAACGGGATTGCAGATTGCGCTGGGTGTCGTGGCGATGATCGCGGTGCTGGCGCGACCATCTGCGCCGCCGACGACTTCAGGCGTCGCCACACCCATTGGAATCGTGCCCCTGTGGGAAATCGTGTTCACCTCCGCCCACCAGGCGATCGGCGCGTTGCTGCTGGCCATCGCTACGATGCTGATGATGTGGACGAGGCGCGTGCTGCCGGCGCGGTGAGGCGCCAGCCGCTTGCGGCTGCGCCTGTCAAGGTCGCGCGGCTAAGCCGCAAGCGGCAGGGGTTTCCAGTGAACTATGCGTAGAATCAGTCATATGCGCGCGAGGGGTTGGAATACTCCGGGTGGTTCTTGTTGAATACCTCCAGGAGTTCCTGATCGATGCGTTTGCGCAGTTGCGGCGAGGCGATTGAACCGTGATCCTTGCCGGGCACGATCTCAATGACCGCGTCGCTGGGGGGATCCAGTTTCGCCAGCGATTCCTTCAGTTGTCGCGTCGCGCCGTTGAGATAAAACGTGTCCATCTCGCCCATGTGCACGTGAATCTTGCCCGCAAGTTTGGGCTGCAGCCGCTCCCAGTTCTCTTCGAGTTTCAGCCGAATGTCGTATTTTTTCCACGCTTGCGCCGTGGAAGGAATCACCTCTCCGGTCTCGCGGTCGTACAGGGGCAAAGGCAGACCGTCGTCGCCTTTCGGGCTGAACACCCATTCAAATGAGCGAAGCTGGCCGCCTTCGCCGTAGGGGATTTCCATTTTCGCAAACTGGTCGTACCAGATCATCACCTGCTCGCCATTACGCGCAAGTGGCCGTTTCACGCCCTTGCCATCCACGTACATGTTGGCTCCGGGTTGATACAGATCGATCTGCTGAAAATCGGTGAACGTGACGGGATCGGGCGCGATGGACCACACGCCGCCGAAGACGTCGGGATAGGCCACCTGCAGCCAGAGCGATGACCATCCGCCGGATGAATGACCGGAAAGGAATCGGGCGGTCGGAGCGGCGACGAGTCGGAAGCGCTTCTCGAGTTCGGGGATGAGTTCCTCAACAAGTGCGCGACCGCGCGGGCCGTTGTTCGCGGAGTCGGCGAAGACGTGATGTCCGCCGTAGCACGATGGATCGAGCACGACGCGCAGGATCTGGTCGTCGAAACCGGTGCGTTCCCAGACGCTTGCCATGTAGTACGCGTCGGAGCCATCTGATCCGAAGCCGCCGATCCAGTACAGCGCGGGATAGCGGCGATCGGGGAATTTGTCGTAGTTCTTCGGGAGAATGACGAACGCCCGCAAAGTGATCGGCCGCGATTGGAAGAAGCTCAACATGTCCGACTTCATCGTGACGACGCGGATGCGATCGGTCTCGCGCACCGGCGGCACGATCAGCACCTGGTCGATGCGGAGGTTGACGATGCCTGATGACGATCCGTCAAGCTTTTGCCGAACTGAGGTCGAATAGGCGTCACCTTCACCCTCGCCGATCGAAGGTGAGTCGAGATTGCGGCGCATGACGGCCTGCACGCTCCATTCACGAGCTTTGATCGTGCTCAGCGGCGCCGGATAGGCGATTGCGCCATCATCAAAAACCAGCGGCTGATCGGGCTTCCAGTCTTTGACATCCAAGGCAAAAAAAGGCGACGGACCGAACCATGACGGTCCTTTGCGCGGCTCGCCCGGCCCGGCGGCGAACATGAGATACACGCGCCCGGAGAACGAATCGCACACACTGGGCGCGTACGTGATTGTGAATTTCAGCGGCGCGGAATCTGCCGGCTGCGACGCGTTCTGCGCAATCGCGCGGCCGCAGAAGAGGGTCGTGAAAAGCGCGGTGACGAAATATCGCATACGCATGGAAGGAAAGCGTAGCCGTTCGCATCCGGCTTTGCCCAGGGAACAGGCTCCTGCCATGCGCCGCGCGATTGGGCGATCACAACAGTCGCACTCGACCCTTCGACCGCCAGGCCGAAATCGAACTGAGCGCTATTCCTTCGTGGGCTTGATCGCTTCCTGAAGCGCGAGGACGCTGTATGCAGTGACCAGCGCGGGATCGCCTTCCATCCAGCGGTCGGCGTCATTTGTCCACGAGCCATCTTCTTTCTGCCGCGATGCGATGGCGTTGATGAGCTCCTCGCGCCAGTTGTGCATGGAGCCTTTGAAATCGGTGATCTCATCCTGTTGTGCCACAAAGAGTGCTCTTGCGAGGGTGTGGTAGTAGTAGTACAGCCCTTGTCCGCCGACGCCGGGGTTCTCGTCAAACGTCCAGTTCTTCCGCAGCCAGTCGAATGCTGCTCTCACGCGGACGTCGTCGGGCGAAAGTCCGGCGTACAGCATGCTCTTGAATCCCGCGTATGTCATGGATCCGTACGAGCGAAGCGAGCGCGGTTGATCGGCGGCGATCTTCTCGCCGTAGCGGCCTTCGCCCGCAGCTTCGCTCCCCATGCTCTCGCCGCCGTTGGCTGGCGAGTAGATGAAACCACCATCGTTGCCGGCCCACGGCGCGCTGTTGGTCTCCTTGAGGTTCTGCGTGCGCGATGCAAATGACAGCGCCTTCTGAAATGCAGGCTCATCAGGGGAGAGCCCGGCGTCGTAGAGCGCATCGAGCATCATCTGCGTGTTGGAAAGGTCCGGCCTTGCGCCGTTGCCATACCCCGCGCCACCGAACCAGTCCTGCTGAGAACTGACGCCTTCGCCCTGCTCCCATTGACTGACCTGCAACCAGTTGAGTCCGCCGATCATTGCATCGTGCGTGTCGCTGTCTCCGATCGCGGCGAGCGAGGAGACGACGGCAGAGGTGATGTAGTTGCCCTGACCGCCTTCGGCGAACGAACCATCGGCCTGCTTGCCGCCAAGAATGGTCGCCAGCGCGCGGGATAACCCTTCATCCTGCCTGATGTCCACATTGTTCTGAATGAACGCCTTCAGCGCGAGGGCGGTGATGGCGATCGCGACCGGCGAAGGCTTGTCGGGCGTATTTGTCGGCGCGGCTTGCGCCTTCGGACTCCAGTAGCCGGCTTTGCCTTGGGTGGACTTGAGATGGTCGAGACCGCGCCTGATCGCGTCTTGCGCCTTGGCGAAAACCGCCGGATCCAACGGAACCTGCTCAGCCTGGGTCGCCACGCGATGCACCGGCGGATGCGGCACCACAACCGTTTGCGGCAGCGGCGGCGGAGCGTATGTCGTCACCTTCTCAGGCTTGACGCGCTGGTCCAGCGCCTTCGTCGGCGGCGCGTACGTCTGTTCGACCGGCGGCGGCGACTTCGCCTGCGGAGTCGACTGCTGACCGAGAGTCCACGAGCCATTCAACAGCGTGATTCCCAAGGCCATCGCGATTTGAAGTTTCAACGAAATCAAGAGCTGCTCCTTCTGTCCATTGTCTGCACGCACGTTCGGCCAAGCGCCGGCGTCCAACTCTATGAAACGATTGGGATGGGGACGAGTTGCGTGCAGAAACTGCCCAGATTGGGCGGGATGTTGGGGTGAAGCGGCTGGCGAAAGAGGGAATCCAATGGCATGATGCGGCGCATGCCGGATTCACGTTTGCCACCGCGCAAGCCGTCGGGCGGTTTCGACCTCACGTCCTTTCGCCCAGTTCCCAAAGGCGAAATCGAGCCCTATGCGCTGGGAGAATCGAAGGTTGTCGGCCCTCCCCTGCCCGGCGTTGTCGTGGCGATGGAGACTGCGGATGAATTGATTGATCGTCTCGCAGCAGACCTGGTCATACATGCCGAAAACTGCGTGCGGGAGTTTGGCGACTTTCATCTTGCGCTCTCTGGCGGCAGCACGCCGCAGCCGCTGTATGAGCGACTGATGTACGACCCGAACTGCCGGCGGCTGCCTTGGCGGCGAACGCATTTGTGGATCGTCGATGAGCGGTGTGTGCCGTTCGACGATCCCGCATCGAACTTCCGGGCGATCGACGAGACGATCGTCGATCACGCCGACATTCCGCGGGAACAGGTGCATCCCATTTTCGCGACGTCGGATACAGCGGACACGGCGTACGAGAACGACCTGCGCGAGACGCTTGCCTGGCGCGAGAAGGGGCAGGATCGATTGGATTTCGTTCTACTGGGAATGGGGCCCGACGGTCACACCGCAAGCCTGTTTCCGCATACCGACCCCCTCCATGAGAAGCAGCGCCTGGTGCGGTTCAACATTTCCGCAAACGCCAAGCCGACCAACCGGGTGACCATGACGTATCCGATCATCAACTCCGCTCGATTCGTGGCGGTGATGGTGACGGGGAAATTGAAGGCGTCGCGCCTGCAGGCGGTTTGTGATCCAGGAACAACAATTGAGGAAGCGCCAATCAAGGGCGTGCAGCCGAGCAGCGGCGAGTTGCGCTGGTACTTGGACGCCGAAGCATGTGGCGGTTGAAGGGCCGAAACGCCGAAAAGTCGGAACTCCGACATGGGCGCGACGAACTCTGCAGGGAACGCTGCCCGATACGTGCTGTCTCAGGCGTTGATTTCGACATTTCGACTCTTGAATTCTGAAGTTGCCCATGATCAAGACCAGCAAAGTGACGGATCGTCGCGCCCTGCGTTTCGGGCGCATGGAGGACATTCTGCGCGATGCGGAATGGCTCAACACTGAGGCGGAGGCGGGCAAAATGTTGCGTGCCAGCGGCAACTGGACGCCGGCACAGGTCATCGATCACGTGGCCAAGGGCATCGGGTACTCATTCGACGGTTTTCCTTCCGACGCCAGGCCGCCGCTGCCGTTGCGCGTGATTCTGCGGATGATGAAGAGCTCGATCCTGCACAAGCCGACCAAGCCGGGCATTCGCCTCAAGGGCCGCATCGCCAAGGCGCTGGGGCCGGAGGACGGTGTGACGTGGGGCCAGGCGATGACGCGTCTGCGCCACGCGATCGGCCGTGCCGGCAAGGGCGAGCGCATGATCGCGGCGAGCCCCATTCTGGGTGCGATGGCGCACGAAGAGTGGATCCAGTTCCATTGCCGCCACGCGGAGTTGCATTTGAGTTTCATTCACGCGCGCTAAGCGAGCCGTGGTGACACGTCCGTGTCGTCCGCCCTCACGGCAGCGGCTGGCCCTTGAGTTCAATCACCAGAGGCACCGTCTTCACGCCCGTGCGCACAGACAGCGTCAATTTCGCCGGCCGCTCCTTGGGCATGTCATCGAACATGTACGTGATGGTCGTGCCGTCCGCGAACCAGCCATTGGATTCCACCACTTCATTCGGCCCCGACTGAATCTCGATCTTCTCGATGGAGGCTTCAAGCGACGCAGGTTCAATGGCAATGCCATTGTCGGTCGCATGGATGCGGGCCTTGGGGTTGGATTGTGCGATTTCGGCAGGGAGCGGCGACCATTCCGCACCCACGTCGATCTTCGCCGGCGTCACTCCTGTGAACACGATGGCTTCAAACGTCGCGTTGGCGTCAAATGTCATCGCCTTCCGAACCGCTGGCAGGAGATGCAAAGTGATCTCAGAGAACTCGTCATTCTCCTTGAAGTCGTGTTCCAGATCGATGTATTCGAGTTCACCGCCGAAGCCCGGCTCGATTTTCGAGAGATCGGTGCCTTCGGAATCGGTTGCGATCACCTTGTCGGGCTGATGCACGTCCATCACCCTGACGCCGGCCGGCAAGTGCAAGGCAAAAGTCAGATACAGGCCCGGCTTGTCCGACGCCATGGTGAACATCGCGTCATCGCCTTCGGGCTTGACCAGGTCCGCTGCGCGGGTCTCGGCGATCCGCGAAAGCTTCAACGTCGGCGCCGATTGGGTGGCGTCCGCAGCCTTCGGCGCCTGTTGCGCCCCGGAATTCCGTATCCAGCAGCCGATCGAGATGACAAGCGCAGTTCCGCTCACCAAAAGTGTGGACAAACGATGCATGGCGACTCTCCCTGTCAGTTTCGATGAGCAAGAGCCTTGAATGCGGGATGACGCACGGACATTGCGCAGTGCGCGAAGTTGTGCAACCGTGAGCATACCGCGCTCGGATATTGCCACCAGCGCAGCTGCGAATACCCAGTCGGATGAACCCGGAGAATCCGGGCATGCAAAGGCAGATGAAAATCCCGTCGTCTCCGGGGTTGACATTACGCGCCGAGACGATCCAATACGGCCCGCCGAGGCAGTTCGAGGTTGCACGGCGATTCGGACCGACGCCCCGAGGTAGACCCTATGTTTGACCAACCCATCTCACTCTTTGATCTGCCGCCCTTGTCATTCGACGCTTCGAGTGAAACGGCGACGGCCCTGCTCGACGATCCCATGTCCGGGCGTTTCGAGCCGATCTCGCCCATGCCCGTCATGTGGGACGAGGATGAGGACGAAGAGGATGACGACGATGAAGACGATGACTTCTTCGACGACGATGAAGTCGAAGGGGAAGACGATGAAGAGGAGCTGCTCGACGACGAGGCCGAGGCCGACGGCGAGGACGATGACCTCGAGTTTGACGACGACGAGGAGGAAGAGGAGGCCGAGGAACCGTAGGCCTTGCGCGGCGGCTCTGCTTCAATCCGGGACGTTTTCTCCCGCCGTCTCAAAAACACTCCGCAACGCCGCGATTGCTCGCGGCGTTGTTTCTTTTCGCCCGGTTGCCTGGAATCTCCCTTGATTCAGCCGTGTGCCCGCGCTGCGGTCTTCACCGTGGTCGTCACAATGGCCGGGGCGAGCGCCCGTTCCGGCATGCGAATCGCACGCTTGTCGTCCGGGCGAAGCAGTTCGCGGGCCCGGCCATGCACGCCGCGGGCCGATGCGTCGAGCGCATCGCACAGGCGGGCGATCTCGGCGACAGATGCGTATTCGCGTCGAAGGTCCATGATCTTCTCGGAGATGGCAGCGCCATTCTCGCGATACAGGCGCTTGAAGGCGTCCTTGAGCGCGTCGATGGCCGTTCCGCCCAGGCCGTGCCTCGTCAGCCCGACATCGTTCAACTTGCGCGGCTTGGCCGGGCTGCCTTCCACGAGCATGTATGGAGGAACATCCTGCGGCACACGGGCCATCCCGCCGATGAACGCACATGTGCCGACGGTGACGAAATGGTGCAGGCCAGCCCCGCCAGAGATGATCGCATGATCCTCGACATGGATATGCCCGGCCAACATGACTGCGTTGGCGATCACCACGCCATCGCCGATCCGGCAGTCATGGGCGACGTGCACGGTTCCCATGATCAGATTGTCAGAGCCGACGTGCGTGACCGCGCCGCCGTTGCCAGTGCCGCGGTGAATGGTGACCAGTTCGCGAATCTGATTGCGATCGCCGATGCGAAGAGCGGTCTTTTCCCCGCGATACTTGAGATCTTGCGGATCCGCGCCCAGCACCGCGAAAGGATGGATCACGTTGTCGCGGCCGATGTCGGTGTCCTGCTGAATCGTCACGTGATTCAACAGTCTCGTGCCCGCGCCGATGCGGACGTCAGGCCCAATCACGCAATACGGTCCAACCGTCACGCCTTCTTCAAGGTGTGCAGCCGGATCGATGATGGCGGTTGGGTGAATGAGGTGCATCTGTGTGCGTGCAATGCGATGAGTCAGCGGGTCATTCCTGTTCCGCGTCCACCATCATGAATCGAATCTGCGCTTCAGCGGCAAGCTTGTCGCCCACGTACGCCTTGCAATTCAGCGCCCCGGTGCGCGACGACGCCCGAACCGCCTCGGCTTCCAGCACCAATTGATCGCCCGGCGTCACGGGTCGGCGAAGTTTCACTTTGTCCAGGCTCAGGAGCACAGCGATCTTCCCTGTGTGCTCGAGTTTCCGGCTCATCAGCAACCCGCCCAGTTGAGCCATCGCCTCGACGATCAGCACTCCCGGCATGATCGGCGTTCCGGGATAGTGCCCCTGAAAGAACGGCTCATTGATGCTGACGTTCTTCACGCCCACCGCCCGCCGATCGCCGTCGATTTCAATCACCCGGTCCACCAGCAGCATGGGGTAGCGGTGGGGCATGATCCGCTGAATCGCCCGAATGCTCAGTTCACAGTCAGCGACTGCGGAACTCCTGCGTCGGTCAGCCTGATCCTGCTCAAGGATCTTCAGGCACATCCGCCGATTCAGGCTGTGGCCGGAGGCATGCGCAACGAAGCGGGCGTGGATTTCGCCGCCAACCATGTACAGGTCGCCAATGAGGTCCAGCACCTTGTGGCGGACCGGCTCGTTGTCGAAGCGGTAGGCGTTATCAATCGGGCCGTCGTCGCCGATGACCAGCACGTCGGCCGGTGTGAGATGTCTGCACAGTCCGCGCTCCCAAAGGGCTTTGGCCTCTTCGGCAAGGCTGAACGTCCGGGCCCGGGCGATTTCGTGCAGATAGTCGCCGTTGTTCGACACAAACGACTGCGTCTGCCGCTTGATACGGTGGGCGTTTTGCCCGTAATCCAGATCAAAGACGACCTTGAACTCATCTTCCTGGGTCGGAAACGCCGCGAGCATGGCTTCGCCGTCCTCCACGATGATGGGTTTGGTCACTCGGAAGATGCGCCTTGGAGCGTTCTGCTCGACCGTTCCAACCTCCAGCAACGGCTCAACGAATGGCGCAGCAGAACCATCGCCGCACGGGAGTTCAGGCCCAGCGATCTCAATCACCGCATTGTCAATGCGCAGCCCCGCCAGGGCTGACATGCAATGTTCCACAGTGTCGATCGTGACATCACCAGATTTCAGCGTGGTGCGGCGTGCCCGCTCGGTCACGTTGCTCGCATGCGCGGGAATGACGACATGAGGCGTCAAATCTGTGCGGACAAACGCGATGCCGTGATTGATCGGAGCGGGTTTGATGACCACGTGGGCATCTTCGCCGCTCATCAGCCCTTTGCCGCGAATCACCGCCTCGCCGCCCAGTGTGTGCTGCATCGACGGGCGATTTCCGCGACTGCCACCGCCGATGGCGTCAGGGCCGACAGGCCTTCCCTTCGGCTGGTCAGTTTCAGGTTGGGTGGCGGTTTCGAGCATGGAACAGTGGCGTCGAGCGTCGCAGGCGAAAGGAATCGTTCTCTGGGCGCGGCAACGACCGCAGCGTGTTCACTGCGGCATGGCAAAGACGTGATTGTACCCAACCGTCGCGGGGGAGTCGTCATGTTTGACAATCACGGCCGGCGACGCGATCAGGGGCCCGAATCCGCTGAAACATGCGGCTTTTTGCCTGTCAAGTGGGACATCTGGGCCAGAACCTCTGGCAATCGGCACATCGCCGCCCATTGCCGCCTGGCGATCCGGGCGTCGTCAGCCGGGGTTCCCGCCAGCACTGAATTCGACGCGGCGTCGCGGTGCAGGGCTGAACAGGCCGCCAGTTTGACGTTGGACCCGACCGTGACGTGATCGGCGATCGCTGATTGCCCGCCCAACATGCATCCATCCCCCAGCACCGCCGATCCGCCGATGGCCGTGCAGCCTGCGATGACGCACGAGCGGCCGATGCGGACGTTGTGCCCGATCTGACAGAGGTTGTCGATCTTTGTGCCCGCGCCGATGCGCGTGACGCCGAATTTGGCCCGGTCAACGCACGAGTTGGAGCCGATCTCGACGTCGTCCTCGATCACCACCTTGCCGATGTGCGGCATCTTGAGCAGGCCGCGGCCGTCCGGGCTTGGGCGATAGCCGAAGCCGTCGGCTCCGATCGAGACGTTCTGATGCAGAATCACGCGGCGGCCGATCTCGCAGCGGTCGCGGATGACCGTGTTGGCGTGAATCACCGTGCCTTCGCCGATGGAGACGCCGGCATACAGACGCGCTCCGGCGTGCACCGTGACGTTGTCGCCGATCCGCGAATTCGCTCCGATGCTGACATGCGGGCCGATGCGGACGTTCGCGCCCAGCGTCACGCCGGCATCGATGGAAGCGCTGGAATGCACGCCGATCGGCGGCAGGTACTCGGGCGGCATGAACAGCGCGAGCAGCGGAATCATCGCCTGCTCGGCATCCTTCACCATCAGCAGCGGCCGATGGTCGGCGATCACCTGCACCCCGTCGCTCACCACGGCGGCGGCGGCTTTCGACTCCGGCCAGCGCTCGATGTACTTCTTGTCGCTGATGAACGTCAGGTCGCCGGACGCGGCCTGATCTACCGCCGCCAGCCCTGTGATGGCGACATCGCCGGCGCCGATCAGGCGCGCCTGGAGCCGCTGCGCGAGGTCGGCGGTCAAGAACGAAGTGGACGCGGACATGCTCGAATAATACGCGCCAGTGGGTGAATCCCCCTCCCAAGATGTTGACTCAATACCGAGTGCCGTCAATTACTTGGCTGGACCAGCCGTCTTGAACGAATTGTTCATGCGCGAGATCAGCTCTTCAGTGACGTCCACCTGCGGGCTGGCGTACACCATGCGGCGGGCGGAAATCTGTCGGGTGACCTCTTCAACTGTCCCCGGCGGAATCGGCGAAATGGAGTCGTTGACCAGCACCACGGCGTAGCCTCGCTCCTTGGCGAGCTGTTCGGCGGCGAGGCGAATGCTCTGGTACACCTGCCGCATCATTCGCGCGCCGTCGATGTCCATCTTGGCGCGGAAGAACTCGACCTGCGCCTGATAGTTGTGCCCCTTCTCCGCCAGATTCTCCATCATCTCCTTGTGCTTCGGCGTGCCCGGCTGCAGGTCTTCAAGCTCCGTCTCCATCGCCTTGAGGCCCTTCGCCAGGTTGTCGCTCTCTTTCTTCATGCTTTCAGCCAGTCGCTTGAGCTCGTTGTCGGCAGCCTTCTTCTCCTCCAGCGCGTTGAAGGTCTTCTCCAGGTCAAAGGTCGCAATTGACGTTGGCGCCGGCGCCTGCGGCACCAGCAGGGGATCGGGCTCGGGCGAAGGCCGAACCGCACCAGCCTGGTAGGCGACGACGGCGACGATCACGCCCAGCAGGGCGAAGGTCAGTGGATTCCAATGGCGCTTGATTGATGGCGTGGACATGATGACGTGCCTCTTGAATGACAATGATGAATGTGTGTGAATGAAGGCGGCTTTGCGTGGGGACAGGCGCTCAATGATCACTGCTTTGGCGCGGCGGCGTTGCCGCCGGCGCCCGCCGCCTTGTGGGCATTGTTCATGCGCGTGATCAGATCGTCGGTGATGTCCAGCGTCGGGTTCGAATACAGCATGCGCCGGCCGATGATTTGCGTCATGACCTGCGTGGCCCGAGGCGTGCGCGAGTCGGTTGTGGTGGTGATCTCGCCCTGGCTGTCATCCACCAGCACCAGGTCATATCCGTTGGCCGAGGCCATCTGGGCCGCCGCGGTCTTGATGTTTCGGTACAGGTCCTGCCAGTTCAGTGCTTTCTCGATGTCAACCTTGTCCAAGGTGAAGCGCGACCACGCCTGATACTGCAGGGTCTTGAGCGCGAGCTGCTCCTGCAGAGCGATCGCTTCCGGCGGTGCCTGGCCATCGTTGGCGGCCTTGCGCATGCCATCAAGGTCGGTCTGCATCTTGGTCAGCTCTTCCTTCTTCTTGGCATCATCATTGCGCACGGCTTGGCCCATGGCACTGAGATTGGCCTCGGCTTCAGCCCGCTGGTCGAGTTTCTCCATCACGACTGACAGTCGAACCGTGGCGATCGTCGCGGGTTTGGCGACCGCCTGCTGCGCGATGGCTGGCCCGTAGCCGATGGCAAGGGCGACGCAAGCGCCAAGAACCACGCCGGAGATGAGCGAACGATTGGACGAGAACGTCATTGAGCATCTTCCCTGAAGGCAAGGCCGAAGACAGCGTCGCGCGACGGCGCACCGGCCGATGAGTGTTTCGAAGGATGATACTTCGACCCGCCGCGGCGGACATCCGCAGGTTTTGCGCGAGGAACCGCATTGGCGATGCTGAAATCGTGGATGTACGGACAACTGCCCAAATGTGAACCGCCGATGAACGCCATGTCAGCAGAATTGTCCTTGTATGTCGTCCCGTGAACATGCATCCGAATCTGCTCGACCATATCTGCGGTCGCCGGACATTGCCGAAGCCGATGAACCTGCCATGAACGCCCTGATTCGATGCCTGCGTCCACACCAATGGGCGAAGAACCTGTTGCTGGCGTTGCCGCTGCTGGCGGCACATCGTGTTCGCGATGTTGATGGCTGGCTGCAGGTCGCGCTGGCCTTCGCCGCGTTCAGCCTTGGCGCGTCCGCCATGTACGTGCTCAACGACCTGCGCGATCGTGATGCCGACCGTGCGCATCCGCAGAAATCCAGGAGGCCGATCGCATCAGGCGAAATCTCGCAGAATCAGGCCCTTGGCTTGTTCACGGTTTGCGCGCTGATCTCGAGCCTCATTGCGGTCCTGCTGATTCCTCGCAATTTCCTTGCGTGCATCATCGCGTATTTCATCATCTCGACGGCCTATTCGCTCAGGCTCAAGCGCATGCTGATGATTGACGTCCTGACGCTGGCGTCGCTGTACGCCTTGCGCCTGCTTGCCGGCGGCGCGGCGGTGAACGTGCCGCTCTCGCCGTGGCTGCTGGCGTTCAGCATGTTCCTGTTTCTGTCGATCGCGTTCGCCAAGCGCTACGCCGAGCTGCGCACGCTGGATGATCAGGGGCGTGAGGATGTGCCCGGCCGCGCATACCTGCTCGTTGATCTCGACCTGATCCGGACGCTCGGGCCGACCAGCGGCTACATGGCTGTGCTGGTGTTCGCGCTGTATCTCAACAGTCCCGACGCGTCCCTTCTGTATCCGCGCGTGGCGTGGCTGTGGCTGATCTGCCCGCTTCTGCTGTACTGGATCACGCGTCTGTGGTTCGCCGCCCAGCGCGGCCGCATGTACCACGATCCGGTGGTGTTCGCCCTGACCGATCGCGGCAGCTATGCGGTTGGAGCTTGTGTGCTGGTCGTGGCGGCGCTGGCGTCAATGCCGATACGGTGACACACCAGCTTTTTTCTGCGCTGGATATCAGCGGGTTCCGCAATGAATCGACGCCAGAAGACCGCCGATTTCGCGATTGGGCACTTCTCTCTACACTACGACCATGCCTTCGTTTGTCACAGACTTCATTTCCGCGCATCCGCAACTGGTCACGAGCGTCATCGTGATCCTCGTGGTCATCCACCTCTGTCTTGGGGCGGCGGCGTATCTCATTTTGCTCGAACGGAAGATCTGCGCCTGGACGCAGGACCGCATCGGCCCCAATCGCGTCGGGCCGATGGGTCTGCTGCAGCCGCTGGCCGACGGGCTCAAGCTGTTCATGAAGGAGGACTGGATCCCCAAGCAGGCCGACAAGTTCCTTTTCGTGCTTGCACCGGGATTGACGGTCATGACCGCGCTCATTGGATTCGCGATCATCCCCTGGGCGGGCACGCTTGAGATCGGCGGCAAAGCCGTGAACATCATCGCCGCCGACGTGAACATCGGCATCATCTACCTGCTCGCAGTCGCTTCGATGGGCGTCTACGGCGTCGCCCTCGGCGGATGGGCGAGCAACAGCAAGTTCTCTTTCCTGGGCGGCCTGCGCGCCAGCGCGCAGATGATCAGTTACGAGATCCCCATGGGCTTGTGCCTGCTGTGCGTGGTTCTGCTCGCGGGCACGGTGTCGCCGTATGGGATCATCGCCGCGCAGACCGGCGTGGGCAATCAGTGGTACATCCTGCACCAGCCGCTGGTGGCGATCATCTTCTACACGTGCATGCTGGCCGAGGCCAATCGCTCGCCCTTCGATCTCGCTGAGGCGGAGGCTGAACTGGTGGGCGGCTGGCACACCGAATACTCGTCGATGAAATGGGCCATGTTCTTCCTGGGCGAGTACGTCAGCATGATCACCACCGGTGCGTTCTTCACCATGCTGTTCCTCGGCGGCTGGTCGCTGAACCCCATCGGCGTCGGCCCCGATCTCCCCGAGCGTGGCGGCATCCTGCTGATTCTCGTGCAGTTCGGCGTGACGCTGGGCAAGGTCTTCGCCATTGTCTTCCTGACCATGCTCATCCGCTGGACCTTGCCTCGTTTCCGCTTCGATCAGCTGATGCGGCTGTCCTGGGAAGGCATGATTCCTTCATCGCTTCTGTTGCTGCTGATCACGAGCTTCTTTGTGTTCATGGGCTGGTCGGAATACATGTGGGCCGGCTCGGCCGCGGCGCTGGTGATCATCTGGCTGGTCGGGCCGCTGCTGCCCAAGCAGGCGAATCCGAATCATCGCGTGCCGATGATCGGTTCACGCTTCTCGCCTCTCAAGGAACGCGATGCCGCGCTGGCGTCAGGCGATGCGCTGGCGATGAGCGCGGCGCCGGAGCGTTGAGTGGTTCGGTCCCGATACCGCCGAAGCGAACATGCAAAAAAAGAACAGACGCCGATCGGTCGGAGGAATTCGATCGGCGTCTGTGTCATGACACAACCAGAATGTCTGACATGAATGTAGCCCGCGCCGCGCATGCGCGTCAAGTGCGAAGTGCGCGCGATTTGTCTGTTGCGCGATGCCGATGAACGCGAGCCGACATCCGGTTGGGAGCATGATGCGTGTGAATCGTCTTCATCGCTCGCGCATGGGAAGGGGCTAGACTTGACGCAGCATGGCGCGCATTGCCGAAACCATTGGAGGTCTGTGTTGCCTGTTCATGCTGGCGGCGCGCAGCGGCTTTCGACTCAAGTCATCCGCATACTGGCGCTGGCGCGACGACACCGCGTTCGGGCACGATCCCGCAAGACGACCGCCGCTGAGCCAGCGGTGGCACGCCATGCTCGATTACGGCCGCTGGGTGTGGCGCATGAAGAAGCGTGTCTGATCTGCATGAATGCTTCGTGTCGCGTATCGTGCGTGCCTTGCCATGGAACTGTCCCGAATCTTCGCTGATTGGCATCCGCGACTTGTGCCGTTCCCGATCGTGATGCTGTTCGCCGGGCTGATGCTCGATGCGTTCGGCTGGCTGTTTCGCAACCGCTCCGCGGCATGGGCCGGCAGGGTGCTGACATTCGCCGGCACGGTCACCTTGCTTGTCGCGTTCGTGTGCGGAATTTGCGCGGAAATCTGGGCCGGACGCAGTGGGGTTCCGCATCATCAGATCAAGTGGCATGAACTGGCCGCGACCGCCGCGACTTGGGGATTCATTTTTCTTGCCTCTTGGCGTCTGTTCCTCACTCCTGAACGACGTGCCGGGCTCGCTCTGTATCTCGTCGTAGGATTTTCGCTGTACGGAATGATGGCCGTCACGGGCTATCTGGGCGGGAAGCTGGTCACCGAGTATGGCGCATCGGTCGATGGGGCCCGCGCGTTGAGCGTGCTTTCGCTGCATGACCTCAACACGCTTGCCCAGCGGCAGACCGACCGCAACCTCGAATACTCCGATCTCATGCACCATGCGTCCGGCTGGTTCGTGCTGGTCCTGGCGGCAGCGATCTTCGTGCGCGAGATGTGGCCACGGCATGCCGGCCTGGTCCGGTGGATCCCACCCGCGCTGTTCGTCGTCGGCGGCGTGCTGCTGTTCTTCACCGCGGATCTTGACCTGTATGCGTTCAGCGATCCGCGGCAGTGGTACGACCGTGAAGTGCAGGCCCACAAGTTGATTTCACTTCTGTTGGTGATCGTGGGCGTTCGCGCGCTGTGGCGCACGTTGAAAGCGCCGCCAGCGCTGACAGCGGAGCCCAGCGCGGTTGCGGCGCGCATGCAGAACCGCCTGATCGCGGTGCTCGCGCTCATCGGCGGCGGCCTGCTGTTCACGCATGTGCACACCGTCGCCCCTTATGCCAACGTCGCGGCCGGCGTCTACGTCAATCACGTGGTGATGGGTTTCGTCGCGCTGGCGATCGGCGGCGTGAAGCTTCTGGAAGAAGCGTCCAAGCGACGATCGCGGCCTCTCAGGCTGGCGTTTCCAGTTCTACTAGGCGTCGAGGCGTTTTTTCTCGTCACGTACACCGAGGGGCTGCCTTGGTTCATTGGTTACGGCCATTACAACCGCTGGGGGCCGACCGGGTCCTCAGCCGCTCCGTTTGATGATTCGAAGGCGGCTGTGACGGGGCCGATCTGCGGGTTCGTCGTCCCGGCGCAGATGAATCTGCTGGCGATGTCGAGATTGACGGCCAATCGCGGGACCATCGCGCCCTACGGCGACCTGCGTGCGGAACTGGCGTTCGAACCGCGCAGCGGCGAGATGAACGTGCGAGTGCTCGAGCGATTCGTCAACTCGCCGGTGCGGGTGAAGGCCGAGCGTTTGAACGCGCTCATCACCGTTGGATACCAGCAGACGTCGGTGCCGCTTGATGCTGTCGATGCCCGGGACGGCTGGGCTTCGCACTTTCGAGGACATGCGCAGTTCCTTCGACATGCAGCGTACTTCGATGCCCGCCTCGACCTGCCGATTGATGGCCAATGGCGCATCGGGCGCTTCGATCCCTGGGTCGTTCCCGCCATCACCGGCATTCCGCCAAACAAGGTCGCGAAATTCTCCTGCCCGATGCATGAAGGCGTTCGGGGGGTTGAGCCCGGCGACTGCCCCTTGTGCGGCGTGTCGCTGGTGCCGATTCAGAGCGGCATTCGCACGACGCTGCACGATGACCAGTATGCCATGGATTTCTCGCCGATGGCGGCCTCAGCGGGGCAGACTGTCACGCTGCGTTTCGCGCCGAAACTTACTGCGACCGGCGAGATGATCAGGAATCTGCAGATCGTTCATGAGCATCCGCTGCATCTGATCATCGTCGGAGACGATCTGGAGTACTTTGATCACATCCATCCGACGCTTCAACCGGACGGGTCGCTGACCATTGATCATGCGTTTCCAAAAGATGGCAGATACCTTTTGTTCGCTGACATCTCGCCGCGCGGCGACCGTGCGCAGGTGTTCCGTCTGCAGGTGAAAGTGGGGGCGGAGGTGGCGCCGCAGCCAAGTCCGTCGATCACGCTCATTCCCGATGCTGCTGCATCGCGTGAAGTCGGGCGGTACCACGTCGAGTTGTTCACACAACCGCGCGAACTGGTCAGCGAGCGAGAGTGCCACATCGGCTTCCGGCTGTCGCTTGATGGCCGAGCGGTGACGGATCTGCAGCCGTATCTCGGCGCAATGGGGCATTGCGTGATCATCAGCGAAGACACGCAGACGTATGTGCACACGCACCCTGTGCAGTTCGGCGCGGCGCCCATGTCCGACGATCGAGGCGGACCAGATGTCACGTTCCACACCGTGTTCCCCAGCCCCGGACGTTACAAGGTCTGGGGTCAGTTCAAGCGCGGCGAAGAGGTCATCGTCGCCGACTTTGTGTTGGAGGTGAAGAAGCCGCTGATTCCCAAGTGGATGAGCGATTTCCTGATCTTCGATTGATTGGCGTGCAGTCGCGGACGACGTAAAAACGCCGGAAGCGCGACCTTCCGCGGTCACGCTTCCGACGACTCTCTCATCTCGCGACGTCCAAGATCAAGACGCAGGAGAAGTGTGGACGAATCCAAGCCTCAATCGCGACGGCGGCGACGGCCGAGCATGCTCGCAGCGCCGAAGAGCGCGAGCGCGCCGGGGCCCGGCACCGGCGAGAAGATCACGCCGATGACGATGTCGTTGTAGTCCTCATCGCAATCCGGGTTGTTCAGATACACGTCTTCGATCGCGAAGAACTGGTTCTCCCTGTCCCATGCGAACTGGTTGCGGTCACCGGCGACATCCGTGCGGAGGACATCGGTTGAGGCGTTGAGCGGCGCGACGATGTCGTACGCGAAGTGCAGCACTTGGCCGGCCTGGAACACGCCGGGAAGAACCACGTGCGTGTTGAGGGCGGATGTGTGGTTGTTCACCACAAAGAAGCCCTGGTTAGTCGGATCGGTGTTCGGGGCCGGATTGAGCACCGATGTCGCGTTGCCTGAGCCCAGGAAATACAGGTTGCCTGTGAACAGGGCCGCAGTGTGATCGAACACCAGGGTGATGGTCACATTGTTGGTGGGAACTGAGATGGGGACGCCGGTGCCATACGGTAGGCCCGCCGATGCGGTGGAGGAAACGCCGGCGATGACGGCGGTGGCGCAAAGGCAAAGGGCGGTTTTTCGTTTCTGCATGAGTCTCTCTCTTCTCTTGCAGACAATGCTTCAAGCCATGCGCGGTGCGTCTGCGCGAATATCAACGCGCGAAACGCAAAGCGTCACAACCCTCAACGATGTCTGGTCTTTCTCTCTCGGCTTTCGGGAACTCTCTCAAAAATTCTCGACTCTCAATCTCTTCTCAACAGCTTCATCAACGCAAGCGCGAAGCCTGCGCGGATTTCTCTCAGTTGGAAAGACTACCTCGAACATCGGAGTCCGTCCAGAGGAAAAATCGTGATGTTTCTGCAAAATCTCCATGGTGGATAACTTCTGCGGGGGTGTTCTGCATGCGATTGCTGCACCTGAACACCCCATCTTCGCGCGCTTGCCATATCGATGCGGTTTCCTGGCCCGTAGCGAGGCTTGTTCGACGCCGCTACGCTGATTTCCCAGTTCTCAACTCGCACCGCTCTGTATCAAAATGAATCAAACATCGAACTCCTCGGTCGCGTCCGCGCCGCTGCTCAACACCGCATTCCACAAATTCCACGTTGATCACGGGGGGAAAATGGTGGATTTCGCCGGCTGGGACATGCCCCTGCATTACGGCTCAATCATCGAAGAGCACCACCAGGTGCGCAACTCGGGCGGGCTCTTCGACGTCTCGCACATGGG
>CAZCGB010000001.1:0-21577 GCA_964498045.1 uncultured Isosphaeraceae bacterium | reverse complement strand
TCTTCACCGCCGACAACCACCCCGCCGGCGACTGTACCCGAGACTACACCTGCGGTTCCTGCCAACCTGCCGCCGACGGTGAACCCCAATCCCAAGCCGCTGCCATCATCCTGGTACACGCAGGACATGGATAAATGGATCGGCAAGCCATGGCGCGAGCTGGAGATCTTCCAGTTGATGCCCAAGTGGCCGCGCGACATGGACAAGGGCAAGCGGTACATCATCTTCTACAGCCGCACCTGCGATCACTGCCGCGAGATGCTGGAGTTGGAATTGATCAATCCGCTGGATGGGCTGATCACGCTGGTGGAAATCCCCGCCAGCCGCACGGTGATGACCGACCCCGGCGGCTGGGAGATGCCCATGAGCGTGGAGATGGTGCTGCAGGCTGAACTGCTGCAGTTGCCGCTGGGCCCGAACTGGATCGTGACCACGCCGATGATCATCAAGACCGAGGATGGCAAGGTGACCTGCGTCACCGAAGGCGGCGATCACAAGAAATGCCTGGGGCTGTAGTTACAGGATTCGGATGCGGACCATCATCATGCGGGCGGCGATCAAGGCCCATGCCCGCTCCCCGCCAAAGATCCGGAGTGGAAAATCACGCGAATATTCCACTCCGGGTCACCTGCTGGATGATCCTGAATGGACGACGCGACGATCAGGCCGCCCGAATCCCTGCCGAAGATCGACAATCTCAACGGCTACGGGCACGGCCCCCAATTGCTGATCACCGCCAGCAGATCCGCGACGTTGACGACGCTATCGCCATTAACGTCGGCGGGGTCTGGTCCCGTCGCACCCCAGTTGCTGATGACCGCCAGCAGGTCCGCGACGTCCACGTTGCCGTTGCCGTTGATGTCGGCCCCGCATGCGGGCGGCGCTCTGTAGAACACCATGACCGACGGCAGGCCGCTGTAGCCGGTGACCAGATCGTCCCTGCCGTCGCCGTTGATGTCGCCGAATGCGACAGCTGTGCCGACGGGTGACGAGTCGTAGTTCCAGCTCGGAGCCGCATCCAACGCGCCATCGCGATTGAGATGGATGTAGGTCTGGCCGGACGAGAACATGATCTGGGCGAGGTCCAGGTCGCCGTCGCCGTCCACATCGTGCAGCGTGGCGTCTTCGGGATTGCTGATGATCGTGCTGGCCCACGACTGCGCGAACGCCCCGGCGTTGTTGGTCCATTGGGCCGTCGGGCTGTAACCCAGGAACATGTCCTTCCATCCGTCGCCGTTGATGTCGCCCATGAGCGCGCCGCGGGCTCCGCTGGTTGACGTGGTCTCCCAGATGGGCGTGGTCTGCAGCGTGCCGTTGACGTTGCGATAGATCGCCGACTTGAAGTTCACCCACTTGGCGACCGCGACATCCTCCCAACCGTCGTGGTCGTAGTCGCCCACGCAGATGCCGTTGGAGATCATCGAGTCGCTGGTCTGCCAGGACGGATTGGTCTCGATGGTTCCGCCGTTGTTTCGATAGAGGTACAGGGGCCGGTAGTTGTCGCCGGTGATGGCTGTCTGGTTGGTGGTGATGATGTCCAGGTCGCCGTCGTGATCGACGTCGAAGATCGCCGCCGAAAGTGCCCATGTGGTGAGCGGCGCGTTGAGCTGCACGTCGGCGACGTTGTCGGGGCCGGTCGCGGATCCGTAGTAGATCATCGACTTGGAATACGCTGTGCCGCCGTTCACCGAGAGGATGTCAAGGAAGCCGTCGCGGTTTATGTCGGCGATCTGGATGTCGCCTGTATGCACCTGCTCAGCGGAGATCCAAGACGGATTGGCCTCGAGCTCGTGGCCGGTGTTGTAATAAATGAGATTGTGCCAATCGTCGTACGGCGGAAACGAGTTGGAGATGTAGCAGCCGACGATGACATCCTGCAGCCCGTCGTTGTTCATGTCGGCCACTTTGAGCCCGCCGACCTGCCGACGTAGCGTGTTCTGCCAGTTGGGAAGCGTGGGGAACGGCACGCTGGCGCCGGGGCCGCCGGCCAAGCCGCCTTCGTCGGCCCCGCCATGTGAACCCGCGGCGATCGTGCGGCCGTCGGGCGAAATCACCTGGCATCTCTGCGCCCGGGCCGGGGATGTCGCGACAGAAACGGTCGCCAACGCTGCAAGTGCCAACGTCGTGTGCATACGCATGCGATCTTCTCCTGCGGACTGCGTCGCCCAGGGTCGTTGAACATGACAATAGCAGGTGGGGCACGCGACAACCCCATGAAAAATACCAAACCGGCCTGCGAAACAGCCGGGACACGCATTGTTCCTGCCTGAGCGAGGTTGTCCACGTTTTGGATAAATCACTTGGTTTCTGCGCAGTTCGTGCTACGCTATTTTCGGCCATGATCAGCAATGTCCGAACAGTCGAGCGGCGCCTGCTTACGCGGTGCTGCGTGAGTTGCGGCTACGACGGCCACGAGGTCAGCCGGCGCGACGCCGGTCATTGCCCGCAATGCGGCTGCGATCTCGCCAAGCGCCCCGCCCGCAGCTACGCCGAGATGGAAGGACTCCTGGGCACGCCCACACTGACCCAGTCGCGGCGAGTGGTCGAAATCGAATTGCAGCAGGACGATCGAAACGAGCGCGTGGTCTATCGCTGGCTGGCGTTCCTGTTCATCAGCATGATCGGTTTGCTGGCCATCGCCTACCTGGCGGCAGCCGTCATGGCGGTGTGAAGCGACTCAACATGGAGTCGTCCGGGGACGAGGGCTCGCGACCCGCGCACAAGCCACGCTTGCGGTTTCGCGCGCAGCGACCACGCCGTATCATGCGCGGCCCATGCCTTCCAAGCCCTCAAAGTCTAATTCTCCGAAGCCGTCTGAAACGCTCGCGCCGATCCTCGAGCACATCGACGCCGACTTCGATCAGGCCGTCGCGCGCCTCTGCGATCTGCTGCGCATTCCCAGCGTCTCAACCGACCCCGCGTTCAACGAGCAGACCCGCGCCGCCGGCCAGTGGTGCGCCGATGAGCTCAAGCGCATCGGTTTCGATTCGACGTTGCGCGACACGCCTGGCCACCCGATGGTTGTCGCGCACTACACGCCCCCCGGCGCCACGAGCAAAACGCCGCACCTGCTGTACTACGGCCACTATGACGTGCAGCCGCCCGATCCGGTTGATCTCTGGACTTCGCCGCCGTTTGAGCCGGCGATCATCGAAGGCCCCAAAGGCAAGCGCATCGTTGCGCGCGGCGCTGTCGATGACAAGGGCCAGGTCATGCTCTTCATCGAAGCCTTCCGCGCGTGGATGAAGGTGCATGGCTCGCTGCCGGTGAAGGTCAGCGTGCTGCTGGAAGGCGAAGAGGAATCGGGGAGCCCGAGCCTCGATCCGTTCCTCAAGGCCAACAAACAGGAATTGCAGGCCGACGTGTGCGTGGTCAGCGACACCGGCATGTGGGACATCAACACGCCCGCCGTGACGTACATGCTGCGCGGGCTGGTGTACATCGAAGCGACGCTGCGCGGGCCGTCGGCGGACCTGCACTCGGGCATGTTCGGCGGCTCGCTGGTCAATCCCGCCACCGCACTGTGCGCGATCATCGCGCAGCTGCACGACAAACATCGTCGCGTGCAGATTCCCGGCTTCTACAAGGGCGTGAAGGACCTCTCCAAGGCTGAACGCAAGATGTGGAAGAGCCTGAAGTTCAACGAGAAGGAATTCCTCGGGGAAGCAGGCATGAAAACGCCCTACGGCGAGAAGGGCCGCACCACCCTCGAACGCATCTGGTCCAGGCCCACCTGCGAGATCAACGGCATCTATGGCGGCTACACCGGCAAGGGGGCCAAGACCGTCATCGGCGCGAGCGCCACCGCCAAGATCAGTTGCCGCCTTGTGCCGGGACAGGACCCGAAGAAGGTGATGAAGAACCTCATCAAGTTCCTCAAGGCCCGCACGCCCGTCGATTGCCATTGGGAGATTCACGAGCACGGCTGCAGCCCGGCGATCCGCGTGCCCACCGAAAGCCCGTATCTCGAAGCGGCGTTGACCGGACTCAAACAGGTGTTCACCAAGCCACCGGTGCTGATCGGCACGGGCGGATCGATCCCGCTGGTGGGCAGCGTGCAGCGCATCCTCGGCTTCGATTCGCTGCTGGTGGGCTTCGGCCTCGACGATGACCGCGTGCATTCGCCCAACGAGAAGTTCGAACTCAAGTGCTACGAGATGGGCATCAAGAGCCACGCCGCGATGCTGGAGGCGTTTGCATCAGTTCGCTAGACCGACTCACCGGCGGCGCGACTGCATGCTGCGCAGCCGCTCCGCCTGCTTGGCGCGGAGCACGCGCACCTCGCGCTGCAGCGCGCGCCAGCGCCGGGCGTAGTCCATCTCCGCCGCCATGGTCTTCAACGCGACGAGCACCGTGCCCGCGGCGAGGATCGCCGTGAACGTCAGCCCGGTCAATGTGAAGCTTGAGTCAGCGAGCAGCAGCATGTCGATTGCATCGGCCTGATCGGGGCGCGACTTCATCGCGGACCTGCCGGCCCTGGGTGTGGCCGTTCTCGCCCGGCCTGCCGTCCCTGCTACACTCTTGCCGTGCGTTTTCTCGGGCGGATCATCACACTGCTCATCATGGCCGGCGTAGCATGCGGCATCACCCCCGCCGCCATTGCGCAAAGCGGCGTGGATGTCGACATCGAGCAGTTCGGCGTGGGCATGTTCCGGCCCGGCGGCATCGTGCCGATGCGCGTCAAACTCACCAGCAACCTTGCCGAGCCGACGCCCGTCTGGGTGCAATGGCAGGTCGCCAACGCAGACGGCGATGTGGGCGAATACGGCCGCTCGCTGACGCTCTCGCCCGGCCAGACCGCGCTCACCTGGCTGTACGCGCCGATCCAGCCAAACGACAATTCCTCGACGGTGTGGACCATTCGCGTGTTCGAAGAGCGCGATGGGGAACGGCGGGGCGAAATCGGCGGGCGACGCTTCGCACCGACTGACGCCCAGGCCCAGAAGGCCGACCTGCAGTCGGGCATGATCGCGGTGATCGGCGATCGGCGGATGAGCCTCGACGATTACAGCGCGCTGAGCAACTTTCGTATCCCGCGTCCGCTCGCCGGCCACGAGGACCTGCGCATCGCGTCGGGCATCAAGCCCGCGCAACTTCCCGATCGCTGGTATGGGCTGATGGCGTTTGATGCGCTGGCGTGGTCCGGCGACAACACGCCGCCGCAGGACTTGAGCATCGACCAGGCCGACGCGATTCGCGAATACGTTCAGCGCGGCGGACACCTGATCATCAGTCTTCCGTCAGCAGGAAATCCATGGGGGCTCGGCGCGCTGGGGCAGACGCAGCTGGAAGACCTCCTTCCCTGCCGCGTGAACGGCGTCGTGCCGCGCCGCGATGAAGCGGTGCCGCTGGGTGCGTTCCTGCCGGTGATGAGCAAGACCCAGAACGTGACGCGGTTCATCGGCAACAAGAAGGAGCCGGAGTTCGGCATCCGCGTGTTCAAGGACCTCAAGGCGGGCGAAGGCGGGTTGAACGTCATCGACAACGGATTCGAACCTCTGCTGGCACTGGCCGACGGCCGCGTGATCGCCGTGCAGAAAGTCGTCGGCTTCGGGCGCGTGACGGTGATCGGCATCGACCTCGCTGACGGCAGGCTGGCGAGTCTCGGGCTGCCGCAGGCTGATGTGTTCTGGAATCGCATTCTTGGCCGTCGCGTGGACACGCCGACGCTCAACGAACTGCAGGACGCTGAGAAGGCCGAAGTGCTGGCCCGGCCGAATGACAACGACCGCAACATGGGATCGGGCATGCTTTTCAGCAGCGGCATCAACATGCAGACGACCGCCGGTGTGGGCCTGCTGCTGGCGCTCCTGCTGTTCATCGCGTACTGGGTCGTCGCGCTGGGCAGCTTCTTCGTGCTGCGGTTCTACAAGCGATCCGAACATGCATGGGTGGCGTTCGCAGCCATTGCCGCGATCTTCACGTTCTTCGCATGGGGAAGCGTGGGCGTGATTCCCAAGAGCATGGACATGCAGCATGTCACGGTGCTCGATCACATCGCCCGGCCGCCCAATGCGACCACCAGCGAGGAGCAGTTTCAGCGGGCCACGAGTTTCTTCTCGCTGTACCTGCCGCGCTACGGCAGGACCAACGTGTCGGTGGCGTCGCTGCCCGATCATCGCGACATCCTCGAATGCTGGACGCCACCGGGCGAGAGCATCGCGCCGTTTCCCAACACCGACGTGTTCCGGGTCGATGTTGCCCGCTCGTTCGCGACGGTGCTGCTGCCATCGCGCTCGACGACGACGCAGCTCAAGGTGAACTGGATGGGCGGCGTGGACAGCAAATGGGGCGGGCTCTTGCGCGTCGATCCCAGCAATCCCGTGCGCGTGATCAAGAACGCCAGCGGCGGCGAGCAGTCGCTTGCGGGGACCATCATCAGCGAGCTTCCGGGCGTGCTGCAGGACCCGGTGATCATCTGGGTCCGGAGCAATCGCATCGGTAATCGCCGCTATTTGCGCGAAACCGTGAACAACTCGGTCGTCGAGCGAACGTGGATCGCAAGGGCCGACACCGGAATCATGGCGAATTCGGGCGAGGTGTACGGAATCGACAGCACCACTGAATGGGGCAGCGGCGTGGCCATCGACCTGGCGAAGTACGCGGGCAAGGGCTCACCGCTGTCCACCACCATCACGCAGCGATTCGTCTCGCCGTACGAGAACAACACCGTCTATGCCTCGTCTGATTCGCAGACAGTGGGCCCGGCCGAGCAGCGCCGGCTGATGCTGATGATGTCGATGTTTCATCAACTCGATCCGCCGGAGTATCTGCGCTCGCGCAACGAGACCGGCATGGATTCGGTGAACGCCACGTTTCATCGCGATCTCGGGCGAGAGCTGGACCTTTCAGCATGGTTCACGCGGCCGTGCGTGATCGTGATGGGATTCCTGCCCGACACGTCGTCGCCCATTCCGCTGCGCGTCGCCGGAAGCGATGAGTCGCCCGACAGCGTCGGCCTGACGATGGTCCGCTGGATTTACCCGCTGCCGCTGGATGAAGAGGTCGCATTCCGCCTGAACGCGGCAGAGGACGAACAATGACCGCTGGCCATCGCCGAATTCAAATGCACCCAGTCCGAACAACTTTGCGGATCAACCACTCATGCCGATGATCGAAACGATCAACCTCACCAAGAAGTACGGCGAGTTGATCGCGCTGAACAACCTGAATCTCTCGATCGAACAGGGCGCGTGCTTCGGATTCATCGGCCCCAACGGCGCGGGCAAGACCACCACGATCAAGATCCTCGCGACGCTGCTGAAGCCCACCTGGGGCGAAGCCCGCATCGACGGCAAGGTGATCGGCTACCAGAATCCGCAGATTCGGCCGATCATCGGCTATGTGCCCGACTTCATGGGCGCCTACGACGACATGGTGGTCACCGAGTATCTCGAGTTCTTCGCCGCCTGCTACGACGTGCATGGCCCGCAGCGCAAGCAGGTCGTCAAAGACGTGCTCGACCTCACCGACCTCAACTACAAGGCCAACTCGGAAGTGAACGGACTTTCCCGCGGCATGAAGCAGCGGCTGTCCATCGCTCGCGTGCTGCTGCACGATCCCAAAGTGCTGCTGCTGGATGAGCCGGCGTCGGGCCTCGATCCGCGTGCCCGCATCGAAATCCGCGAACTGCTCAAGGAATTGCGCCGGATGGGCAAGACCATCATCATCTCCTCGCACATCCTGCATGAGCTGGCGGAACTGTGCAACATGGTCGGCATCATCGAGCAGGGCGAATTGCTGTTCTCCGGTTCAGTTGATGAGATCATGCGCCGCGCCAGCATGGGCCAGGTCGTGCACATCAGCGTGGATGATCGCGTGGAGGCGGCTGCGAAGCTGCTGGCCACGGTCAAGGGCATCACCAAGGTTGATGTCTCCGCGCACAATGGGTCGCATCGCATCGATGTGACGATCGATCCCGCAAGCGGATTAGTGGTTTCAGAACTTCCCAGCCGCCTCATTGCGCAGGGCTTCCGCGTCGCGAGCATGATGCCCGAGCAGGTGAACCTGGAGACAGCGTTCATGCGATTGACCAAGGGCTTGGTGGCGTAGGCCTCATTTTTCGCGCACAGCGGCTTGCATCTCTTTCATGCGGTGCCAGGGGCGTCACGTACAATCCCACCATGCCCGCTCCCGACAAGCCTCGAGTCCTGCTCATCGCCGATCGAACGCGGCCAGAAGTCGCGTCAATGATCGATGACGTCCGCCGTCTCATCGAGACGCACGCGACGCTGGTGGCGGAAATCGCCGCAGATGACTCGACGCTGCCTGCGAGCGTGCAGGCCGATCTTGCCGTGGCGCTGGGCGGCGACGGCACGATGATTTCCCAGGCCCGGCGCCTGTCAGAACAGCGCATCCCGCTCGCAGGGGTGAACCTCGGGCGGCTGGGCCTGCTCGCGGAGTTCGACTGGCCGATGCTGCAGAAGCACGCGGCGATCGTCTTCGGCCCGCATGCCCCCGTGCATGAACACCTGATGCTGGATGTCGCGGTTCTTGATACGGATCTGAAGGAAGTCGAGCGGCAGAAGGCGATCAACGACTGTGTCATCACCGCCGGTCCGCCGTATCGCATGATCGAACTCGAGATCGGCATCAACGGCAACGAAGGCCCGACGCTGACCGGCGACGGCGTCATCATCGCCACGCCCATCGGCTCGACGGCGTACAACGTCTCCGCGGGCGGCCCAATCGTGCAGCCCACCCTCGACGCGATGATCATCACGCCGATCGCGGCGCACAGCCTGGCGTTTCGGCCGATCGTCGTGGGCACGGGCGGCGACGTGGAGGTGGAGGTCGTTCGCGCAAACGCGGGCACGACGCTGGTGATCGACGGACAATCGATGATCTCGCTGACCAGAGGCCAGCGCGTGCGCGTGTCGCGCCATCACGAGCGCGCGCGTTTCGTGGCGAATCCGTCCAACACCTACTGGAACATCCTGTTGCAGAAGATGCGATGGGCGGCGCCGCCGACGTACCGCGACCGCGGGGCGTAGTTGTGAAACGGAGCGGGAATCCGTTCGCAGGCGACGCCGTCCCGCTGTTTGCCGCGTACGCATGGCTTCACTTATCATCCGCCGATGATTGATCTCAAGCAGTTGCGCGCCGATCCCGAGCGATTCCAGCGCGGCGCACGCGACAAGAACATCGCCGTCGACATCGATCGCATCCTGAGACTCGACCAGGAGATGCGGGCGGTAAAGACGCGGATGGAGGAGCGCCGGGCCGAGCAGAACAGGATCAGCAAGGACATCGGTCCGCAGATCGGCAAGCTCAAGGGCCAACTGAAAGCCGCGCAAGGCGCCGATCGCGACGCGCTGGAATCGCAGATTCGCGACCTCGAGCAGCGGCCCGTGCAGCTGAAGGCCGAAGTGCAGGCGTTTGAGCAGCAGATGCAGGCTCTTGAGCCGGAACTGCAGTCGCTGTTGCTGACGGTCCCCCTGCCGCCCGATGATGACGTTCCTCGCGGCACGAGCGCCGACGACAACGTCGAACTGCGTCGCTGGCAGCCTTCGTGGTTTGATCTGGCGAAAACCTTCGAGCAGAACAAGGGCTTCAGGCCGCGCACGCACCTTGAACTGATCCGCGATCTCAGGCTCGTCGACTTCGAGCGCGGCGTGAAGATGGCCGGCACGCGGCACTATGTGCTCACCAACCACGGCATGCGCCTGCACCAGGCGGTGCTTCGCTTCGCGTTCGATCTGATCACCAGCGAGCATGGCTTTTCGCCCATGAGCGTGCCGGTCATCGTGCGCGAGGAATGCATGATCGGCACGGGGTTCTTTCCCGCCGGTCGCGAGCAGGCGTATCAAATCGAGGAATCACGCCGTGAATCCGGCGGCAAGGACCTGTTTCTCACAGGCACGGGCGAAGTCGGCCTGATGGGATTGCATCAGGATGAGATTCTCGACGCGGCAACGCTCCCGCGGCAGTACGCCACCGTCAGCACCTGCTTCCGCCGCGAGGCCGGCGCGGCGGGCAAGGACACCGCAGGTCTGTATCGCATTCACCAGTTCGACAAGGTGGAGCAGGTAGTCATCTGCCGTGCCGACGAGGCGGAATCCCGCGCTTGGCACAAGAAGATGATCAGCATCGTGGAAACGCTGCTGCAGAAACTGCAACTGCCCTATCGCCTTCTGCAATGCTGCACGGGTGATCTTGGCCCGAAGAACGCCGACATGGTCGACATCGAATGCTGGATGCCCGGCCGCGGCGACGATGGCCCCGACGGCCGGCCCCAAGGCGCGTTCGGCGAGACGCACTCGGCCTCGCGTCTCTACGACTACCAATGCCGCCGCCTGAACATGCGTTACAAGGATGACAAAGGCCAACCCGTGTTCTGCCACTCATTGAACAACACCGTGCTCGCCAGCCCGCGCGTGCTCATCCCGATTCTCGAGATGTATCAGAACGCCGACGGGTCTGTGACGATTCCAGAGGCATTGCGGCCGTACATGCACGGCATGTCGTCCATCACGCCCGCGTTGCGCTGATGGCCGCCATCGCCCAAGCTCAAACGCATGACTGCCCAATCCACGATTTCCAGGCCCCTCGCGGCATTTGTCGTCGCTGTGGCGGCGCTTGTCGTCGGCGTGGCAGGCAACGGTTCGCAGTTGCCGCTCGATGATCACGAAGTGCTCGTTGCGCGGACTTCCGAGGAGATGCTGGCTCGCGGAAGCATTGTCGTGCCGTACTTCAATGATGAGCCTCGCCTGACCAAGCCGCCGCTGGCCTACTGGCTGACGATGCTGGTCGACGTGGCGCACGACGGCGATGGCGTGATCTCCGAATGGGAGGCGCGCGTGCCGTCGATCCTCGCCGGCGTCGTCTTCGCATTGGCGACGCTGTCACTTGCCACGACGCTCTTCGGCCCGTCGATCGGATTCATCGCCGCATTGCTGCTGGTCTCGACCAGCGGATTCCTCACATACACGCATAGCGCGCGGCCGGAAATCCTGTACGCCGCGCTGTGCACCGGCGGACTGGCCTGTTTTGCGAAGAGCTGGATTGGTTGTGATGATCAGGCGCTCGACGCTCCGGAGCTTGCCAAGATTCATCGCCGGCCGTTCTGGGCTTGGCTTGGGTGGGCCATCATGGGTCTGGCTGTGCTGAGCAAAGGCCCGCAGCTGCCGCTGATCATGCTCGGCGCATGGGCCATCAGCATGTGGATCATTGGCCGGCGTCGAGAGATCCTGCGCACGCTTCGTCCATTCAGCGGCCTGATCATCATCGCGGGAGTCTCGCTGTGGTGGTTCATCATCATGTGGAACTCCGTGCCCGGCAGCGGCGACCGCATGGAACGCGAAACGCTCGGCCGCATCTTCCAGACTGAAGGCAAGCCGCTCTCGCGCATTGTTGATCCCTACTACTTCTATCGCATCGTCGGCATGCTGCTGCCGTGGGTGATTCCATACCTACTCACGCTCGCCATGCCGTTGATTCGCGAGATCAAGATGTCGCGCGCCGCAAGGCTGCTGTGGTGGGTCAGCGTGCTGACCTTGGTCGTGATGCACGTGAGTCTGAACCGCCGGTGGTACTACCTGCTGCCCCTGACCAGCGTCGTGGCGACGCTCATGGCGTTCGGATCGGCCTCCATTGGCCAGCATCTGCTTCAAGCCGGTCGCGTTCGAATCTGGCGATTCATCGTGTGCGCACACGTCGTCATCTGCATGGTCGCCGGCGCGTACATGTGGTTCAACAACCCCCAAGCGCTCAAGCCTCCGATCATCGGGATTGGTGCGCTGCTGGTCGTCTGTCTCGGCGCCGGCGCCTTTCTCGCCACCAGGAGCGCCAGGTCGCTGACCGCCATCGGCTCGTTGGCGACTGTCGTGCTGGTCACTGCCACGTTGTGGGTCGTGTCCAGCGTTCGATCGTCGCCATGGAGCATGGAGCGCTTCGCGCGGCGTGAATTCGGCTTGCACATCGGCACGTTGATGACCGCGAACGGGCCGCCGCTGGTTGGCTGGCACAACGACTGGCAGCACGAACAGTATTACCTGCATCGTGCGATTCCGTCGTTCGAAAAGAAGCCCGAACTTCTTGATGCGTTGCGCGACAGGAAAGACTCATTCCTGTTGAGCAACTCTCGCAAACCGCTGGACTTGCCCGAGAATGTGCGCCTGACCGAAGCCTATCGCATCGAAGTCGAGCCGGGCGAGGAGCTCACGTTGTGGCGCGTGCGGGCGGAGTGAGCGGGCCGCGCGATCGCCGGAACAGGCTTCAACGAGTTCAGAAAGATAGCGGCCCCGCTTGCGCGGGGCCGCTGCATAAGGACCATAGTGCGATCAATAGATCAGCCAGGCTTCTTCTCGCCCTCGGCCGGCTTGGGCTCCTCTTCCGCAACCGGACCAGGCGTGGCGAGATTGGCTTCCTTGAGCAGGCCGTCGATCTTCTCCGCCTTCTCCTTCATCGGCACCATCGGATGCAGGCCGTTGTAGCGGACCTTGCCGTCAGCATCGATGATCGCGACGTGGGGAATGCCCCGCACGCCGAAGTCCGGATTGAACACGTTCTCTTCCGTGAAGGCGACCTGCCAGGTCATGTTCTTGTCCTTCATGAACTCGGTCATGAGGCTGAACTCCTTGGCCCTGTCGCCTTCGGTGTCAATCGGCGCGGCGCCGTTGCCCGGATAGTGCTTGCCCTGCGGGCTTGTCACGCCGAGAATCACGACGTTGTAATCCTTGTAGCGCTCCTGCAGTTCGCGCACGTTGGGGAAAGACGCGACGCACGGCCCGCACCAGGTCGCCCAGAAGTCGACCACCACGACCTTGCCCTTGAACTGATCAAGGCCGGTGACGGGCTTGTCGCCGCTGGACCAGAGGAACGTCATCGCGGGCGCGGTGTGGTCAATCAGTTCGCCCTTGGCCGCTGCGCCGTTGAGGAACTTCAGGCTGTTCTCCAGCGATTCGATCAATCGCTTGTTGCTGGGATCGTTGGCCGCCTTGGCCTTGTCGATCGCCGAGGCGTACAGACCGACGACCTTCTCGCGCACCGCGGACTTGGTGGCTGGGTCGACCTGATCGCCCAGATTGTTCAAGGCCGACATGTACTCGGTCACGCCACGCAACGCACTGGGTGGAAGCTCGTCGGTCAGCGCACCCTGCAGGCTCAGCACCTCCTTCGACATGCCCTTGAGCGCGTCTTTGTCCACATAGCCCACGAGGCCGAAGACCTGCGAGCCGATCTCGGTCTTGGCCGCGTCAACGATCATCGGATGCGCCAGCGCAGTCTTGAGCGCGGCGGTCATCGACTCCTCGCTGTCCATCGACATGCCGATGGCGATGACGGCTGCGTTCGCGCCGTCCACGGTCTTCTCCGCTGCCAATCCTTCAAGCCGCTTCTTCGCGGCCGCAGCCTTCTCGGGCGAGGCAGGGAGCATGTTCGAGAGTTTCTCGATCTGCGCCAACGTCAGTTCATCGACGTTGATGTCGGTGAGCAGTTCATTGACCGTGGCCTGGTACTTCTCAAAGTTCCGATCCTCAGGCTTGGCCTCCTTCTGCCACTTCATGAGCGCATCGATTTTGGCCTGAATCTGCTCATCGGTGGGTGGTGCGGCGAAGGCCATCGCCGAACATGTCAGCGACAGCGTGCAGGCGATCAGAAGACCGCGACGAATGGTGCGAACGGCAAGCATCAATGCTGCTCCTTCAGTTTGAGTGCTGGCCGCGCGACACAGGGCGGCCGGTCTGCTGGGAATGCCAGAATTGTGAATACGAGAGATTGTCCAACAACGGCGGCCAACATGATACAGACAACGGCATTGACGGTTCCTCCACCGCTTCCGCCCCGATCATGCACCAACTCGCGGCTGATTCAGCCGGGTTTCGTCGTTGCGCTCGCCTCGGGCTCAGCTTTCCAGCCGTATTGCACGTATTCATGCGCGAACGTGCCATCGTCGAAGAGGTCGATCACGCCATAGCCTTCGTCGCAGTCCTTGTGCCGGCCCTTCCACCAGTTGCCGCAGACCGCGCCGTTGCACAGGTACGTCACGCCGTTGTAGTCGCAGCGATCAACCAGGTGCACGTGGCCGGAGAGGCACAGCTTCACGTTTGGATGCCCGGCGAACAGATCCTTGATGCGCACGCAGTCGTTGTGCAGCAGCGACATGTTGATGCGATACTGGTTCTGCTCCTGCTTGGCCCAGAGCATCGGCGTGAGGCTGATGATCGGCACATGCGACACCACAAGCACGGGCATGCTGACGGGAGTATCGCGCAGCGTCGCGGTCAACCAATCGAATTGCGCCTCATCGAGAAACGCAAGGTATCCGTCCTTGCCATCGGGTTGCACGCTGTCGAGCATCACAAAGCGCCATCCGCCCTGATCGAATGCGTAGTACCGTTCAGAGAGATTCAACATATCGACCGCGCGCATCTTGCCGTAGTTCGTTTCGTTGCCGGTGGTCCCGCTCTTGGCCTTGTTGCCTCCCCAGATGTCGTGATTGCCGATGACCGATCGCACGGGAATGGCGTTCTCGTTCCGGAGCGCAGCCGTCCACAAGTTCCACTGCAGTTTCGCCCTGGCGTCGTCGGCTTCGAAACTGTCGAACACGCTGTCTCCGCCGGTCAGAATGAGGTCGGGTTTGTCCTTGAGCGATTGGACGTGATGCAGGCACGCGATCATGCCGTCGGAGGCGCGGCGTTCGGGCTGGACGTGCACATCCGTCAGGTGCGCCACGCGCAGCGAGCGCCGGGAAGTCGGCTTCGGCGTCGACTGCTGCGCACGCGCGACCGACTCGATTCCCGTCATGCCCGCCGCTGTCAGACCAGCGATCTTAAGCGCCTCGCGACGCGAGAAATGGCCGTGCGGCATGTCGATGAATCCTCCTGGTTGCCTGACTTTCGCAGGCGTTCGCCGGCAAGTCAATAGCTCGCCAAATCACTTCGATTCATGTTTGAATTGTCGTTTGCAGTGCGTTGCGAAGTCGTTCAGCTGTTTGCGGTGCGTTCACAAGACGCTTGCCGAAGCCGGGCAAGGCTCCGGCAGCCTCAGCCTGCCGCTGAGCATCTTCGTGATTGCTGACGAGCATCATCCGCGGCTTCGACGGCGCATGCACAAGTCGCGCAATGAGCTCGACTCCGGCGACCTCGGCGAAGCCGGTATTAAGAACGCGATTGACCAGGAGAACGCTGTCGGCATTCAAGTGCGGCTCGAGTGTTTGATCGTCATCCGCGGCGACGATCGTCGCGCCGGGCACGGCACGACTGATCGCGTTCTTCAGCAAATACGAATCCGCGCCGCAATGACCGATGAGGACGAATGTTGGCATGAGCATCACATCCTAGGACCGGCCAGAAGTCATCGGTGATTGTCGGCGGCTTCGTTCCTGCCGCCAAGCGGCGACTTCTTCGGATCACCCGGTCCGCGCGGATACGCCCGCGGCGTCTTCCGCTGCTTCTCGATCACGACAATCGCGCCCGTTTCGGTCGGCCTTGTCTCAACGACATGCGCATGCAGCAGGTGCAGCGCCGCCTTCGATTCAACAATCTCACTGGCGGCCTGCTCACCCTTCATTGCAAGCACGAAACCGCCGATGCGCGCCAGCGGCACTGTCAATTCCAGCAGCACCGGAAGCCTTCCCACCGCTCGCGCGATGACCAGGTCGTATTGCTCGCGATGGAGGTGCACATCCTGGCCGACGACTTCTGCCCGCTCGTTCACCACACGCGCATTGCGCAAGCCAAGCGTCGCGATCGTCTCTTCCAGAAACCGAGCCTTCTTTCCCGTCGCCTCCAGCAGCGTGAACTGCGTGTCGGGCATGACGATCGCCAGCGGCACGCCCGGCAGTCCCCCTCCGCTGCCGACATCGATCACCGTCCGCGCTTCGCAGGAAACGATGAGCGGAACGAGCGTGAGGCTGTCAAGGATGTGCCGCATCCAGGCCTGCTGCGGATCAGTGATCGCAGTAAGGTTGAACCGTTCGTTCGCCTGCAGCAGCAGGTCGAGATAGCGCCCAAGTCGATCGAGATCGCTGGTCTCGAAGGCGATCCCGAGCGCTTCCGCTCGTGAGATGAAATCAGGTGGCGGCGACATTGAGATGATCTGGTACTCCGGTCGGGTCGTTCCAGCGATTCAATCCTCGCTCGGCGCACCGTCGAATTCAAACGACTGGCGCGCGAGATGCTTGCTCCGCCGCAGCGCGATGTTGAACAGCAGTCCGACCATCAGCCAGGTCGCGACCATGCTCGAGCCGCCGTAGCTCACAAACGGCAGAGGCAGGCCGGTGATGGGCAGAAGTCCGATGGTCATTCCGGTGTTGATGCACATCTGCGCAAAAAGCGCCGCCACAATGCCCACCGCCACCAGCCGGCCGAACGGATCCTTGCACAATCCCGCGGTGAGCAATCCGCCGATCGCGAACAGGCCGAACAGCCCCCAGGTGGCGATCGCCCCGAACAATCCCCAGCGGCAGCAGATCACGGCGAACACCATGTCGTTGTGCTCTTCGGGCAGGTGGTTGTATTCGACGAGGTTTTTCGCCTTCACCGCGCCGACGCCGAACCATCCGCCCGCTCCGACGAGCGTCACCGCCCGCGCGCCCTGGTAGCCGATGTCGGCCTCATGTCTCGGATCGCCGCGCATCTGCGCGACGATCGCGTCGATGCGATCCTTCTGATGCTTCATCAGGAAAGGGTAACTCAGCGGCGCGATCGAGAGGCCGATCAGCACGATGATCACGATGTGCTTCACCTTCGCGCCCGCGGCGATGAGCATGGTGAACAGGATCGGCAGGAACAGCAGCGTCATGCCGAGGTTCGGCTCCTTGAGTACCAGAAGCATGGGGATCGCGCTCAATGCAAGTGGCCGCAATACGCCGGTGAACGTGCGGTAGTTCTGCTTGACGCGCAGATAGCTCGCGACGCCCATGATATAGGCGATCTTCGCGAGCTCCGATGGCTGCATGTCCGTCACGCCGAGATTGATCCACCGCCGTGCGCCATTGCGCGGCCGAACGATCGCCTCCGGCACGAACGGAATCAGCACGAAGACGAGCAACCCCAGCGCGATCAGCATCAGGGGCACAATGGCGCGCTCAAGCCAGCGATAGTGCGGCATGGCGAATGCGGCCGCCGCCACAAGGCCGACGCACAAATGGGCGATCTGCCTGATCGCAAGCCCCGGCTGCGTTGTGCTGATCGCGATGATGCCGATCACGCTCAGCCCGAAGCCGGCGAATACGCAAAGCCACCCCGCGTTGGCCCAGTTCACCAGCGTCTGGTGCAGCGGCCGCGCATCTGTGCGCAACCCGCTGGCGGTGTAGCGCGTCGGAACGCGAGGGCGCGGAGCGGTGGCGAGCATCGTCAATCGTCGCCCCCGTCATCCTCTGGCTCATCCTGCAAGGTGTGGCCCGGCGCCGGAGGCGGAGCGCTGGCGTCGCCGGGCAGATAGCCTTCGGTCTGCAGCGCACGGATGATCTGATTCGCGATCGGCCCTGCCGCGCGCCCGCCGGACCCGCCGAACTCCACGAGAACGGCCACCGCGTACATCGGTTTCCCCTTCTTCGGGCCGACGAGGCCGACGAACCATGAGTGATCAAGCTTCTCGAGGCCGGGCCCGTCATCGCCATTGATCTTGCCGTCGCCGTTGAGGTCCACGGTGCGCCATGGTGGAGCCTGCGCTGTTCCGGTCTTGGCCCACACCGTCACGCCGCGCGAGTTGAGAATCACCTCGGCCGGCTCGCCGTTATGGTGCGGCTCTTCCGTGGTGTGTGTGATGTGATAGCCGGTTCCATACGTTTCCTCGACGGATTGACGCAGACCCTCGATCGCGGTGGCGACAAGTCTCGGACTGAGATTCAGGTCATCGTGACGTTTGGGGCGCGCGCCGCGCGGATCGTCAATGATGAGCGTGGCGTCGCGGATGGTTCCGCCGCGCGCCAACGTCGCGTACGCGTTCGCCGCGTGCAGAGGCGTCCAGGTGATCGGCCCCTGCCCGATGCCCATGATCGTCTCATTGAACTTCAGCTCGCGTTTGGCCTTCCACTCGGCGATCTGCTGATCGGTCGGAAGCTGGCCGGCGGCCTCGCCGGAGAACCGCAGATCGGCATCGGCGGCGCGCGTCGTCAGGCCGATGTCGAGTGATTGCGAGATGCCGAACGCCGACAGCCACTTGCGCAATCGTTCCACGCCAAGATGATCGGCCAGGGTGTAGAAGAAAATGTTGCACGAACGCGCAAGCGCCTCGTCAGCCAGCAGCGCCTCGTGCGTGCGCATGCCGTACGCCGGCCGATAGATCCAGCATCGCGCCGAATCCTTGGAATTCTCAAAATAAAAGCCGGTGCATGGAATCTTCGTATCGAGATTGTGCACACCCTCGGTCACCGCCGCGGAAAGCGTCAGCGGCTTGATGATCGAGCCGGGCGGATACATCGCCTCACTCGCCCGATTCACTGTGAATGCGCTGGCGAGTCTTTCCGCAGGCGACATCTGCTCGCCCATCGCCATCGTGGGCATGGACACCATCGCCATCACTTCGCCGCTGTCGACCTCCATCACGACCGCCGCGGCATTGAGCGGCGTGCCGACCGGCAACCGGTTGTGATGCCACTCATGCACGACGGTCAATCCGAACTCATGCGAAAGGATCGCCTGCACCCGGGCCTGCAGTGCGATGTCCAGCGTGAGCTGGACGTCGCCGCCGGGCACGGCGTCGGTGCGAATACGCTCGTTGGTATCCACGCGTTGCCGCACCTGCCCGCGCGTGCCGCGAAGCACCTCTTCAAACACCGCCTCAATGCCGCGCGCCCCGACGCTGTCGCCCGCGGGGTTGTATCCGCCGAGATCGACCGCGCCAGTCGCCTTGTCGATGAACGGCCGCCGCGCGACGTCCGATGGCCACACTTGATCGCGCACCGAACCGAGAATGTGGTCGGCCACGCCGTTGACCTGGATCACGTCCACAGCGTCGCGGCCGATCTCATTCGGCAGGCTGATGCGATTCAGCGGCACGTTGGCGGTCAGCCATGGATACTCGCGGCGGCGCGACGCCTTCACCTCGATCATGTCGGAAAAATCCTGCGAAAGCCTGCGGAACTCAAACGCCTGCGCGTCTGCCAGATGCGGCACGACGATGTGTGCCTGCGTTTGCGCGGCGATCGGCTGCGGCTTGAACTCGGCCTCGCTTATGCCGTATTTCTCCATCTCCTCCAGACGCTGCCGTTCCCACGTCGCCGCCGCGCTCGACTGCACGTAGGCGTTGATGTCATCGATGCGCCGCTGCAATTCCGAGCGATCGATGGCGGCGACACGGCAGATCTCGCCGTAAAGGTCGTCGATGCGCTGACGAAACTCCGGCAGGCGCTCGTTGATGAGCTGCTCGCGCTTTTCCGGCCCGAGCGAACTCCACTTCGCGCGGCCGACAGCATTCCGAGCCGCCGCGTACGCATGCGTGCGTGCCCACACCCCGGTGATGACGTCGTATTCAATGGCCAGGTCGTCGGACGCACGATCCATCGCCAGCACGCGGCCGTTGCGATCGAGTATGCGCCCGCGAAACGTCGGCAGGAACTCCCGCCGATCGAGTTTCGACTCGGCATCGGCGCGATGCTCGCCGCCTTCGACCACGGAGAGCCTGACCATCCGCGATCCCAGCAGGAACGTCACGAAAGCGAAAACGAACGCCAGCAGGAGAAGCCGGCGGTGAAACATGCTTGGAATGGCCTTACGCGGGTCCAGCGTCTGCGCTCCTTCGCGTGACAATCGCATCCCTGCCAGCACTTCGGCGCGAATCGAGGATTCGCTTGCAACAGTGTAGCGATCGTGATTCTCGCGGGCCGTTGGACGATCGCGTGATGCGGTTGAACCGTGCGGCCAAGCCGCAGGCGGCGGCGATTACACGTTGAACAGGAAGTGCACCACGTCGCCGCTCTGAATGGCGTAATTCTTGCCTTCGCTGCGGAGCTTGCCCGCTTCGCGGATGCCTTTCTCAGTCTTGTACTGCACGAGGTCATCGACGCTGTAACACTCGGCCCGGATGAAGCCTCGCTCGATGTCGCTGTGAATGCTGCCTGCCGCCTCGGGAGCCAGTGCGCCGATCCGCACCGGCCAGGCACGGACTTCCTTTTCGCCTGCGGTATAGAAGGTTGTCAAACCCAGCAGGCGATTGGCCGCTCGCGCGAGCGGGCCATTGGCCGGCTCCTCCAGCCCCATCGACTTGAGCATTTCCTCGCGATCGCTGTCGCTGTCGATTTCCGCAAGTTCCGCTTCGAGTTTCGCACACACCACCACGGACTGCTGACCCGTCTTCGCCGCGTGATCGAGCACCGCCCTGGCGTGGGTGCTCATGCCCTGCAGATCGTCCTCGCTCACATTGGCGACGTACAGCACCGGCATGGAGGTGACCAGGCCATAGGTGCGCAGAATCGCCCGTTCGGCGTCGTTCCAGGTCGAGGAGCGGATCGCTTTGCCTTCGTTGAGCAGCGCGTTGCATTTCTCCAGCACAGCCACGCGCGTCTTGGCCTCGGCGTCGCCCGTGCGCGCGGTGCGCTGGGCCTTGTCCAGCGCGCCTTCCACGACGCTCATGTCGGCGATGATCAGATCCGTCTCCATGCTGTCCATGTCAGCGGCCGGATTGATCTTGCCTGAACCATCGTCGAAACAGCGGACCACCTGCACGATGGCGTCGACCTGTCGGACATGCACAAGAAAGGCGTTGAGTTTCGACGCGCCACCGCCCGGCGCGACGCCTGGGATGTCCACAAGCTGAATCGTGGCGTGCACGATCTTCTTGGTGGGAATGAACGTGGTGATCAGCGGCAGCCGTGGATCGGGAATCTTCGCGACGCCGACGTTGGGTTTCAGGCCGCCCGCACCTCCACCGCCCGCGGCGAAACCGCTCGCGTGCGAGCCGGTGAGAGCATTGAACAGGGTGGTCTTGCCGGAGGATGGCAGGCCGACGATGCCGATTTCCATGAGGTGGTGCGTTCCGTATTCGGTGCGATGAAAAGGCAAATGGTAGCCGCTTGAGGCCGACCAAGCGCACGACTTCAGCGCACGCAGTTTCAGTCAACTGCTCGAGAAGCGGCCCCAGGTGACATTCATGGCAACCGCCATGCGCAGAAGTCTCTCATATTCGCCCGCCTCAATTTCGACGCATCCGAACTGATCGAGATGATGATTGCTGAACTGCGTATCCAGCAGCGAGAATCCCCGTTCGCGCAACCATCGCACCAGATGCACGAGGCACACTTTCGAAGAGTTGCTCCCGCCTTTCGCCGGACGGCTGAACATCGACTCGCCGAAAAATGCGCCGCCAATATGCACGCCGTACAAGCCCCCCACAAGTTCATCGTCGAGCCAGGCTTCAATTGAATGCACGTGGCCGACCTTGTGCAGTTCGACATATGCGGAATGCAGCCGCTCATTCATCCAACTGCGATTGAACGGACTTCGATCGGTGGCGCATTCGCGCATGACCCGTTCGAACGCGGTGTCGCTGCGAACTGCGAATCTTCGCTTGCGCACCTCACGCGAGAGCGTCCTTGGGATATGGAACGCATCGGGCGGATGCAGCGGAATGATTCCTCGGAGATCCGGTCTGAACCATTCGATGACGTTGCGATCAGGATCGACCATCGGAAAGA